>PLYG01000405.1:2816-3223 GCA_003153335.1 Betaproteobacteria bacterium
CCAGGATGTCCACCTTGCCGAAGGCTTTCAGCGTCGCCGCGAAGGCCGCCTCGACCGACGGCTGGCTGGTGACGTCGGTACGGCAGGTGACGATGCGGTCTCGGCTCGCGCTGGCCGCAAGCTTGTCGTGGGCGACGGCCAGCGCCGCTTCGTCGGTGTCCCACAGCGCCACTCTGGCGCCCGAGGCCAGATACCGCTCCGCGATCGCAAACCCGATACCGCGCGCGCCACCGGTGATGATGCCGGCCCGGCCGGCGAGATCGATTTGATTGGGCATGAATTGCTTTTGGAAGGGTGAAGCAGCGACCGGGAATTGGTCAGACCACTTGACCGAAAGGATAGCGTGAAACGGGGGTGTTTGTCGAGAGCAACGCGAGAGCCATTCTCTCGCGTCGTGCGGGCAGAGC
>PLYG01000345.1 GCA_003153335.1 Betaproteobacteria bacterium
GCTACAAGTCCTGCTACTACCGCACGTACTGCGTGGGCAAGGAGCCAACGCAGGAACAAAAGGATGTCTACGCACTGGCGCTCAAGTGGCTTTACGACTCGATCAAGGCGGTGAAGGTCGGCACCACCACCCGCGAGATCGCGTCCCAGTGGCCATCGGCCAAGGAAGCCTGGGGCTACGAGGANNGCCAACCTGTGGGGCCACGGCCTGGGGCTGGCGCAATACGACATGCCGGTGATTTCGCGCATCTGGTCGCTCGACTTCCCCGTCGAAATCAAGGCGGGCATGGTGTTCGCGCTGGAAACCCAGCACGGCAAGATGCATCAATGGGGCGTGCGCATCGAGGAGATGCTGATCGTGCACGAGGACAAGGTCGAGATCATTTCCAACTTCCCGGTCGAGCAGATCACCGTCGTCGATCCGATGCCGGGCTATTCGACGCTCGCGGGGCGATGAGTTAGAAGATGCCCATGGATCCACTGATCGTCCCGCTCAACTCCACCGAGGCGACCGATGCCAACCGCTTCGGCCCCAAGGCCGCGAATCTCGCCACCTTGGGCCGCGCAGGCTTGCCTATCCCGGATGGATTTTGTCTGGATGCGCAGGCCTACCGTGTCCAGGTAACGGCACTGGGCCTGGATGAGTGCGCACGTGGCGTGACCTCTCCGGACTCTCTGGTTGCACGGCGCGCCGCACTGAACATGAAGCTGGGCCTGCTCGATAGTCCCGTCACCGCGGAACTCCTCGAACCGCTGCTCGCAAACTGGCGGGCGCTGGGTGCGCGAACGGGTGCTCTCACTGTCGTGCGCTCCTCCGCTCTGGTCGAGGACCGTTTCGGATCCAGCTTCGCGGGCCAGTTCGAGAGCTACCTCGGTCTTGAGGACGAGACCGAGTTGCTCACCGCCGTGCGCTCCTGCTGGGCGGCGCTGTGGTCGACGCGTGTGCTGCGCTACATGGCAAACCATGATGCAAGTCCAGCAGACACGGCCATGGCCGTCCTCATCCAGCCACTGGTGTCCGCCAGTGTGTCCGGTGGCGGCCTGAGCCGCACGGCTGAGGGCGACATGGTCCTGAACGCAACCTGGGGACTGGGCTCGGCCATCGCGCAAGGGGAGGTGGTGCCCGATCGCATCATGCTCGGCCGCGATGGGACACTGCGTGAAACCGCGCTGGGCCGCAAATACCACAGCGTCGGCTGCGCCCACGGCAACCGGTCCGTGCCGCGCCCGATGGTTTCCAGGCAATGCCTCGAACCCGCGCAGGCGACCGAACTCGGCCGACTGCTCAAGAAAACGGAAGACGTCATGGGCATGCCCGTGGAAATCGAATGGGCGCTGGACGATCTCGGATTCAAGTTGCTCCAGGCACGCCCGCTGCACGTGGAAGAGCCCCAGGTTCCGGACAAGGTCTGGCTGCACCATCCGCGGCTGAACGGCCAGCCGTCCGGCATTGGCTGGGGCTCGGGGCGTGCCTGCGTGGTGAACTGCGAATGCGAACTCTCCCGCGTCGGCCCGGGTGACATCCTGGTGACAAAGATCGCCGGTCCGGCGCTGAGCCACATTCTGCCGCGCGTGGCCGGTGTCGTGGCCGAACTCGGCGGCAGCACCTCCCACCTGGCCTCGCTCGCCCGCGAACGAGGTATTCCGATGGTCCTGGGCGTGCTCGACGCTACGCTGCGCATCCCCGACGGCGTTCAGGTCGCCGTGGATGGCGTTGCCGGGGTCGTGCGCTGGATGCGTTAACAGTCTGTTGCAAAGCTACTGCGGTGGCCATCTGCGTCGTTGCACGGTGCTCGGAATCCTCACGTGCGCCCAAGTACGTTCCGGTTCCTGCGCGCCGCGCGCCTTGCAGCTGGCCATCCTCGCAACGCTTTTCAACAGACTGTTAGGAGGCGGTTTCGGTATGAGCCGCCCGCGCATATTCATCACCCAGCCCGTGGCACAGAGCGCCATCGAGCGGCTGAAGGGCGTCGCCGAGGTGGAGTGGAACCCCGACCCGGTGCACATCATGGGCAAGGAGGAGTTGTGTGCTGCCGTCCGGCGGCACGATATCCTGTTCTGTCTGCTGCACGACCGTGTAGATCGCGACGTGATTGCGGCCAACCCGAACCTGCGTGCGATCGCCTCGATGAAAATCACGCCGTCCGACCTCGACGTGGCCGAGGCGACGAGGAGGCGCATCCCCGTGACGGTAATCCCGCCGATAGTGACCGAGGCGACAGCCGACATGCACTTCGCGCTGCTGCTCGCCGTCGCGCGGCGCCTGGTAGAAGGCGACCGCCTGGTGCGGGCGGGGGTATTCCCCGGTGCGCAGTCCTCGTACCTGGAAGGGGCGAGCGTGTGGGGCAAGACCATCGGCCTCATCGGCGGCGGTGGCCGCATCGGCCGCGCGGTTGCGCGCCGCGCGCTCGGCTTCTCGATGCGGGTCCTCTATTGGACCCCGCGCCGCAAAGCGGAAAGCGAGGAACGCGAGGCCGGCCTCAGCTACGTGCCGTTCGACCAACTGCTCGCAGAGTCCGACTTTGTGTCAATGCATGCGCCGCTCACTCCCGAGACGCACCATCTGATGGGCGCACGCGAGTTCGGGCTCATGAAGCCGACGGCCTTTTTCGTCAACACGGCGCGCGGCGCCGTCGTGGATGAGTCGGCGCTTGCCCGCGCGCTCACCGAGCGGCGGATTGCGGGCGCCGGGCTCGATGTCTTCGAGCATGAGCCGAAGGTGGAGCCGGCGCTGCTTGGCCTCCCGAACGTCGTCCTCACGCCCCATCTGGGGAGCGCGGTCAGGGAACTCAGGGAATCGATGGCCCACATCGTGGTGGATAACATTCTCGCAGTATTGGACGGCAAACAGCCGCCCAACTGCTGGAACACGGAAATCTATCCTATGCTAACCAGCGAGGCGTGCATCCTGGCCGGCGCGCGCGAGTAGACGACCGCGCCCGTCACGTGCGGCGCTCAGGCGCCCGGATCGGACTCGGCGCTGGACTTGGTCCCCTGCGCCAGTCGCACCTCAAGCGCATCGAGCTTTTCGCGGGTGCGCTGTAGCACCTGCATCTGTACATCGAACTCTTCGCGGGTCACCAGATCGAGCTTGGCGAACATCGCGGTCATCATCGCCTTTAGGTTTTTCTCGATGTCCTTGGCGGGACTGGCGGCGATGATCTCCGAGATCCTGGCGTTGATTTCTTCGAAGAATCTTGGATCGAACATGATTGTCTTCCTGTGCGCAGTGGGATGGCGTCCAGTCTAACAAAAAAAGCCAGAACAAAATGGCATTGCGCGGCCCTTCGCGCGCGCGGACTCGTTAGCGCTTGGGCTTCAGGCGAGTTTCGAACACAATGGGAATAGGCCACATTTTCCTTCCCGCTTGTTCTTCGTCAAGTCACGAAAAACGTGGTCCATTCGCAATACTACTCATGCGCCGCCACCGGCTTCGTCCGGTACGGCTCTTCCAGATACTTCACGGTCTCCGCATCCAGCGTCACCTCCAGCGCCTTGAGCGCATCGTCGAGATGCTGCGGCTTCGATGCGCCGACGATGGGTGACGTGATACCCGGCTTGCCGAGCACCCAGGAGAGCGCAACGGTCGCGCGCGGTACGCCTAGCCTAGCCGCGACCTCGCCGACCCGGTCGGCGATGATGCGGTCTTCGTCGGATGCGCCGAGACGCCAGTTCCGGGTCATCTTGTCGGTGCTGCCGCGCAACGTGGCCTCGCTCGCTCGCGTGTTGCCGGCAAGGAAGCCTCTAGCAACGGGCGAGTAGGGTGTCAGCGCGATGCCCTCGCTCCGACAGAGCGGAATCATTTCGCGCTCTTCCTCGCGATACACGAGGTTGTACAGATTTTGCATCGACACGAATTGCGACAGGCCGCGCTCGCGCTGGAGCGTGAGCATTTTGGCGAACTGCCAGGCCCACATCGACGACGCGCCGAGATAGCGGACCTTGCCGGCCTTGACCACATCGTGCAACGCCTCGATCGTTTCCCCTATCGTCGTGCCGTAGTCGAAGCGGTGGATGACGTAGAGATCGACGTAGTCCGTTTGCAGGCGCTTCAGCGACGCGTCGATCGAATCCATGATGTGTTTGCGCGAGAGGCCCTGCTGGTTGGGCCCCGACCCCATCGGTCGGCAGACTTTGGTCGCGATCACGACCTCTTCACGGCGCGCCAGTTCTTTCAGCGCGCGGCCCGTGACTTCCTCGCTCTTGCCGTGCGAATAGAGATCGGCGGTATCGAAGTAGTTGATGCCCTTTTCCAGCGCCGACTTGAAGAAAGGCCGCGCCGCCTGTTCGTCGAGTACCCATTCGTGCCAGGCCGTGTCGCCATAGGTCATGCATCCGAAGCAAAGCTGCGAGACCTTGATGCCGGTTGTTCCGTAGCGGACGTATTTCAAGAAAGACCTCCTGTTTTCTACCCGATCGCACAATGCGGCCACTCTAAATTGTACTGGCAAAACCGGCGCGTATTCACCGATCAAAGGAAAAAGCCGGTCGCTCCATCGATAGCGTCTGTTGCGTGCTAAGGAAATGGCCATACCACTCGCGCCGCAATTTTCCCTGCGCGTCAGACTCGACAAACGCCGGCGCACGCTCTGGTCCCGCATGAACAGGTGGGGCGCCCGGCCGAAGATTGCATTATCTTTGCACCGTCGACAACGAACGTGCAGCGCAGCTTCATAGCTTTGACATCCATACGCTGCAGGTACTGACTCGCGGCATGCAGAGCAAGGAACTGGTCGTGATATTCGACAAGAACAATGTGGTTACGCGCGCCACCATGCGCGAATCGCAGCAGGAAGTTGTTCGCGGGGCCGGGCCCAGGAAGAAGTAGAAGTCAATGCGGGTGCCCCGGAACGACTGGTACTGACCTCAATGCCCGCGCGGATGGATCGATGCATTGCGGGGTCAGACCAAAACGGCGGCATCGGAAACGGTGCCAATCCAACTTAACCCAACCCAACCTGTCCAGAAAAGAGGTCATGCATGAAGAAGTTGATTGCCCTGGCGACACTCAGTGCGTTCGCTGTTGGCGCATCGTTTGCGTTCGCCGCCGACCATCCGCAGCAAACGCGGATGAAGGAGTGCAACGTCAAGGCCAAAGGCAAGAAAGGCGACGAGCGCCGGCAGTTCATGAGCGCTTGTTTGTCCGGCAAGGACGTCGCAAAGGACGCCGCGGTGAAGAAAGTGTCGGTGCAGAAGAAGTCGTAGCAAGCAGTGCCACGGCTGCCGGCAGGAATGGCGGCGCGCGCGAAGCAGTTCATGCGCCATTGCGCCAAGGGCGATGTCACCGGCGATGCGTCCGGCCGTCGTCGAGTGACGCGAACCTCACCCGGCCCGCCGAGGGTGACAAGGCCGCTACCGGTTGCCCGGTGCGGCCTTGTCTTGTGCGGATTCCGGCATCAACCGGAAACGGGCCCGCGCCGACTTCGGCCAGCCTGATCCGGAGGTTAGCGCGCCTAGCCGGTCGCGTGCTGTTCCCTACCAAATTGCCGGATGCTTATGAGTCGAGCAAATCCGCACAACCAGCGCGTTCCGCCCAGTAGCGCCATGGTCGCCCGGCGACTTTCATGTTGGTCGTATCCGACTGCGCGGCTTCGGAATCCGACAGGTAGCGCGGCTTGGGATCGAGTTGCAGCGCCTGCAATTGCAGCCTGGCATTGACCTCGCAGTAGATCGCCCGATACACGGCCGCCTTGATGTCGGCCGCGACGACGACGTTACCATGACCGCGCATCAGCGCCAGCGAATGCTCACCCAGCGACTCGGCCAGCGCGACACCCAAAGCGGGGGTGCGCACCAGCATGTCGGAGTGCTTGATGCTGTCGCGAATGTCGAAAATCGGCGTTGCCGAACCAAGAAATCCGCTCATGTGGCAAATGGGTCGCAGCTTCACGCGGGTCACGCCAAAGGGAATCGTCGTCGGCGAATGACTGTGCACGATCGCCTGCACGTCGGGCCGCCGCCGGTAGATCTCGCCGTGTATATAGCGCTCCAGGTACAGCGCGGCCGTGGTTTCGCCATCCGGATTGCTGTCCAGATCCAGAACCAGGATGTCCTCGCCCTGCACCAGCGCCGGAGCCAGCGAGCGCGAGATCAGGTAGCGCGCAGGATTCACCGGGTGGCGGGCGCTTACGTGACCGAACGCGTCGAGGATGCCCTCGGTGGCGAGGATGCGATTGGCCAGCACCAGGTCGCGCACCGCGGCATAGGGGGCGGCCGCCGGGCCGGCGTGTTTGCGTGGTGTTGTGCTCATGTCTGCTCCGCTGTCATCAAACCCGTCCCAGTGATCCACTCGGGGACCAGCCGGAAGTAATCAAGCTGGGGCCGGAGGCCACCCAGTTCGCCCATTGCCGCGCAGGCCGCAATCCAGCAGCGGATTGCGTGGCCGCCCAAACCCGCTTCGCGATCGATGGCCTCGTCGGTGAACCTGTCACAGGCGTCGAGCCCATGGCCGCAGAGCTTAACAAGGCGCAGGCGGCGTGTACAGCTTGTGCGGCGATCACCGGCTCAGCCTGCGCCGAAGAGGACGGGGACGGTGACGAGCCGGACGGCAAGGAATGCCAGCGCGTGAACCGGCGCATGGCGGCCGCGCCGGACTATCTCTCGACATACCCTGACACGCAATCGGGTATCGCCAACGCGAGGGTCACGGCGGGAAAGTAGCTGTTTCCAGAAGTAATCGGTGCGCCTGCTCTCGCCATGCGGTTGCCGCCCCACGCTGCCCGCACCGCAGCGCACCAAAACGCCGCAGTTACGCACCAAATTGGAACCCGCACAGCCTCCCAGCTTGCTTTGCATCATGGCAAGCGCTTCGATATTGGCACATAGGGCATTGATTGTAATCGCTAAACTATTCCTGGCACGGCTTGTGCAAGATGGGACACGATGTGGGAAGTGTTTTCGTTTTGACAAACCGACCAACAAGGAAATCATCATGCACCAAGTTAGAAAGACCCTTGCCCTTGCGATCATCATGAGCGGAATGGCCGCCGGCGTCGCCCAGGCCCAGACCGCGCCGGCCCCGGCCGGGACG
>PLYG01000456.1 GCA_003153335.1 Betaproteobacteria bacterium
GCACCATGGGCAACGGCATCGCGCAAATTTCCGCCCAGGCGGGGCTCGATGTCCTGATGCTGGACGTCGGCGACGCGGCGCTGCAGCGCGGGATGACTGCGATTTCGGGCAGCCTGGAGCGGTTGGTCAAGAAGGAAAAGATCAGCGCTGCCGACAAAGGCGCGATTCTGAACCGGATCAAGGGTACGACGGCGATCGCCGATCTCGCCGCAGTGGACTATTGCATCGAAGCGGCGACGGAGAACGAGGCGCTCAAGCTCAAGATCCTGATGGACGCGGATAGGGTCCTGCGTCCAGATGCCATCATCGCGACCAATACCTCCTCGATTTCCATCACCAGACTCGCGACCGCGACCGGGCGCCCCGACCGCTTCATCGGCATGCACTTTTTCAATCCGGTCCCGCTGATGGCGCTGGTCGAATTGATCCGTGGCCTGCAGACGTCCGATGTGACGATGGCGACCGCCGATGCGCTGGCCAGACGGCTGGGCAAAGCGCCCATCACTGTGCGCAACGCACCCGGCTTTGTGGTCAACCGCATACTTTGTCCGATGATCAATGAAGCGATTTTTGCGTATTCGGAAGGACTCGCCAGCGCGGAGGAAATCGACAAGGGCATGAAGCTGGGCTGCAACCATCCGATCGGACCGCTGGCGCTGGCGGACATGATAGGACTCGACGTCATGCTGGCCGTGATGAAGGTGTTCTACGAAGGGTTCAACGATCCCAAGTACCGGCCGGCACCGCTGCTCAAGGAAATGGTCGACGCCGGATATCTGGGACGCAAGAGCGGGCGCGGCTTCTATACCTACGGGTGACCGGCGGTCTGCCGCCGGCCTTGATTCCAGCCCCTCAGGCATCGGGTATTCCCAGAATGCGCTTGACGCGTGCGGCTGCTGCCAGCGCATCGTCGATCCTGCTGCCGAGACAAGTGACATGGCCCATCTTGCGTGCGCGTCGCGCGTCCCGCTTGCCGTACAGGTGGAGCTTGGCGCGCGGATCGGCCAGCACGGTACTCCAGTCCGGTTCGCGCGTCGCTTCGGCGCCAGGCGAGTCGTACCAGACATCGCCCAGCAGATTGACCATCACGGCCGACGTGTGCTGCGACGTATCGCCCAGCGGCAGGCCGGCGAGCACCCGGCACTGCTGCTCGAATTGCGAAGTGAAGGAGCCGTCGATTGACCAGTGGCCGCTGTTGTGCGGGCGCGGCGCCATTTCGTTGATCAAGAGACGGCCGCCGGTGGTCACGAACATTTCCACGCACAGCACGCCTACATAGTCGAGACATTCGGCGACGCGCATGCCCGCAGCGCGAGCCTGGGCTGCGAGCGAATCCGGAATGCGGGCCGGCACGATGGAAACATCGAGAATGCCATTGCGGTGCCCGTTCTCCGCAATCGACCACACGGCGGTCTGGCCCGAAGCAGAGCGCGCAACCAGAATCGAGATTTCCAGGGCAAGCGCCACGCGCTGCTCCAGCACGCAAGGCTGCGCGTGCAAACTGCAAAACGCGTTCGCGACGTCTGCTTCGGTTTGGACGTGGACCTGGCCCTTGCCGTCATAGCCCAGTCGCGCAGTCTTGACAATGCCGGGCAGCAGTCCCGGCGGGATGCCGGCGCAAGCGGACGCGCTGTTCAGTACGCGAAACGGCGCGACGGCAAAGCCGTTGTCCGCCAGGAAGGTTTTTTCCTGCCCCCTGTCCTGGGCAACGCGCACAGCCTGCGCGGACGGACGCGCCGGGATCTGCAGGGCAAGCTGCTCCAGTGCGCCGGCGGGAACATTCTCGAATTCGGTCGTCACTGCTGCGCAGGCACGCGCCAGCTCCGCGAGCGCCTCGGGGTCCTCGTACTTGGCCGGCAGATGCCGATCCGCGACGGCGCCGGCCGGACTGAGCGTATCCGGATCGAGCACCAGGACTTTGTAGCCCAGCGCCTGGGCGGCGTGGGTGAACATGCGGCCCAGTTGCCCACCGCCCAACATGCCAAGCCAGGAACCCGGAGGGATCATCGAGGCGTATCAGGCGAACGAGGGCTGCGGCGACGTGCAGCCGTCACGGACATGGGCGCAGCGTGACGTGGCGTGGCGTGGCGTGGCGTGAGACGATGGTTTTCTGGCATGGGCCAGCATGGCTCACGACGCCGGCGGCAAGGTCACCGCCTGCGCCAGCGCGGTCTGCTCGGCGCGAAACACGTCAAGGCGCTCGCGCAGCAAGGCATTCGTGTTGGCGAGCAGCGCAACGGCGAACAGGCCCGCGTTGGCGGCGCCCGCCCCTCCGATGGCAAAGGTCGCGACCGGAATGCCCTTGGGCATTTGCACAATCGACAGCAGCGAGTCCTCGCCGCGCAAGTACCTGGACGGGATCGGGACCCCAAGCACCGGGATGCTGGTCTTGGCCGCGAGCATGCCGGGAAGATGGGCCGCCCCGCCTGCGCCCGCAACGATGCATTGCAGGCCGCGGTCCCGGGCGCGCTCGGCATAGGCGAACATGGCGTCGGGCATCCTGTGCGCAGACAGGACTTTGGCTTCAAACGGAATGCCGAATGCCTCGAGCTGGGCGCACGCATGCTTCATCACGTCCCAATCGCTCTGGCTGCCCATCACGACACCGACGACAGGTTTGGAAAGCGGAAGGGGATCGTCAACCAATTGGGTACTCGCGCGCTGTTTCACTCAGACCGTGATTGTAGCCGAAGCTGCACGCGGTTGAAACGCAACACGGTCGGGCTTGTCTAGGCCTACACTGTTAGCGACAATGCAGTCTTAGGTGGATGAAAAAAATGAGCAAGTCACGGGGATGGATACTGAGTATGCTGCTTGTGGCAGCCATGGTCGCGGGCGCGCAGGCCGCGCCAGGTACGTCGGCGGCGCAGGCGGACCGCGATTTTCTGGCGGCGCGGGACGCGTTTCGCGCCGGCGACGCAGCCAAACTGGACAAGCTTGCGTCACTACTCGATGGCCATCCGCTCGCGTCCTACGCGCGGTATTGGCAGTTGAAGGGCCATATCGACGATGCGGACGCGGTGCGTCGCTTCCTGGCCGACAATCGCGATTCGTTGCTTGCCGACCGGTTGCGCAGCCACTGGCTGAAGGCGCTGGGCAAGAACGGCGCCTGGGACCTGTTTGCTCAGGAATATCCGCTCGCACAGGCGGAGGACACCGAGCTCGTCTGCTACGCCCTGCAACAGCGCCTGATCACGCAGCGTACCGAAGCCCTGGCGGAGGCGAAGCCGTTGTGGTTCACCGGGTCCGAGACGCCGGAATCATGCGATCCGCTGTTCGATGCGATGCTGGACAAGGGCGGGCTGAACGAGCGCGATGTGTGGGCCCGGTTCCAGCTTGCGGCGGACGCGGGCAATTTCACGCTGGCGCAACGGATCAACGGCAAGCTCGTGCCCCAGCACCAGATTCCACCCAAAGACCTCGAACGGGCCAATCGCGATCCGGAACGGCTGCTGTCGAAGAACGAGTTCAAGGGCGCAACGGTCGCCGGCCGCGAACTCGCCCTGTACGGATTGCAGCGCGCGGTGTCCAGGTCGGCGCGCAGCAGTCTTGACGGGGTGGCCGACGCCTGGCGCAAAGCGCGCAAGCAACTTCCCGCCGGCGTTGCGCAGACCGGCAATGGCGTGATCGCCTACGCCGCGGCGCGGCGGCTGGCGCCGGATGCACTCGCATGGTATCGCGAGGCAGGCGGCGCTCGACTGTCCGACAACCAACTCGCCTGGAAAACGCGCGCTGCACTGCGCGAACAGGCCTGGGATGACGTCCTGAACGCGATTGCGGCAATGAGCGCAACCCAGCAGCAGGACCCGGCATGGCGCTACTGGAAGGCGCGTGCGTTGGGCGCGCGCGGCCACGCAGCCGAGGCGCGGGCCTTGCTGGAGTTTCTGGCCTACGACGTCTCGTTCTACGGACTGCTTGCCTCGGATGAGACAGGCATCATCGCCAACCCCAAGAGCGACCCGATCCTGCCCACGCCGGCGGAACTGGCCGATCTGGACACCCTCCCCTCGGTGCAGCGAATGCTGAAATTCTATCAGCTCGACCTGCGCCCCGAAGCGCTGCGCGAATGGATCTGGACCATACGCAACTTCGATGACCGCGAGCGGCTGATCGCGGCGCAGTATGCGCTTTCACGGGGCTTGTTCGACCGCGCGATCAACACCGCCGATACGACAATAGTGCGCCACGATTTCGCGCTGCGCTACATGGCCCCGTACAAGGATGCCCTGATGGAGGCGGCGCAGCAGACCGGCCTGGACGAGGCGTTGATTTTCGGACTGGTCAGGCAGGAGAGCCGCTTTCGCGCCGACGCTGTCTCCAGCGCCGGCGCGGTGGGGCTGATGCAACTGATGCCACCGACCGCGAAGTGGGTCGCCAAGCAGCTCGGCAAGACGGACTATCGCCCCTCGCAGATCGGCGACGTCGCGACCAACGCGAAGTTCGGCGCCTACTATTTCAAATACTGGCTGGACCGGTTCGACAATCTTTCCCTGCTGGCAATTGCGGGGTACAACGCGGGTCCGGGGCGTGCCCAGGCGTGGCGCAGCACCCAGCCGATCGAGGGTGCGATTTACGCCGAAACGATTCCGTTCAATGAAACGCGCGACTACGTTAAGAAGGTGCTCGCCAATGCAGTCCTTTACTCGCGTCAGTTCGGGTCTGCCGGGCCGTCGTTGAAGCAGCGCCTCGCGGTTATTCCGCCTCGCGGCGGCAAACTGGACGAAATCGCGGCCGTGGGTCAAGCGGAGACCGAGAAATGAAGCACGACAAGATCGTTGTCCTGGGTGGATCGGGGTTTGTGGGCCGCCACGTGGTGAGCGCTCTGGTGAGCCAGGAGCGTGAAGTTATCGTGCCCACCAGGGCGCGCGAGCACGCCAAGGCGTTGTTTCTCCTGCCGCGTGTGCAGATTCCCGAGGTCGATGTGCGGGATGCTGCGGCGCTCGCCGATGCCATCCACGGGGCGGACGCGATGATCAATCTGATCGGCGTCCTGCACGAGACGCGGCGCGCGAGTTTCACCGATATCCATGTCAGGGTGACCGAAGCCGCGATCGAAGCATGCCGCAGGAATGGGATCAAAAGGCTGATCCAGATGAGCGCGCTCCATGCCGATCCCGGCGGGCCGAGCGCGTACCTGCGCAGCAAGGGTGAAGCGGAAACGCGTGTCGCGGCCTCGGGCCTCGACTGGACTTTGTTCCAGCCCTCGGTGATTTTCGGGCCGGACGACAGGTTCCTTAACCTGTTTGCAGGGCTGGCCAAATTTCTTCCGGTCATTTATCTGGCCGGGGCCAAGGCCCGCTTCCAGCCTGTTCATGTCGGTGACGTCGCGGCGGCGATGATCGCCGCGCTGGACGAAGAGAGCACGATCGGTCAACGCTATCCGCTGTGCGGGCCCAAGGTCTACACCTTGCGCGAGCTCGTCGCGTATGCCTCGGCCCAAGCCGGCTACCGGCGGCGCATTGTCGGTTTGCCTGAGGGTCTTGGAAAGGCGCAGGCCTGGGTGTTCGAACACCTGCCCGGCAAATTGCTGACGCGTGACAACCTCTTGTCGATGCGCGTGGACAGTGTGTGCAATTGCCCGTTTCCGGCGGTATTCGGTGGTCCCCCGCGCGCCATGGAAGACACGGTGCCAGGATATTTGTCGCCGACCGGCGAGACGGATTCATTCTCGGTTTACCGCCGCCGCCGTCGGTGAAAATCTATCGGGTCGGCGGATCCGTTCGCGACGAGTTGTTGGGTCTGCCGGTCACGGACCGGGATTACGTTGTCGTGGGGGCTACCCCCGAGGCGATGAGTGCGTTGGGCTTCCAGCCGGTCGGCCGCGACTTTCCGGTTTTTCTGCATCCGCAAACCCATGAAGAGTATGCGCTTGCCCGCACCGAACGCAAGCAGGGTCGCGGCCACCAGGGTTTTGTATTTCATGCCGATCCCGGGGTGACCCTGGAAGCCGACCTGCTCCGCCGCGACCTGACCGTCAATGCAATGGCGCGTGACGAGGCTGGAGTCCTGATCGATCCTTACGGCGGGCAGCGCGACCTTGGATTGCGCACCCTGCGCCACACAAGCCCGGCGTTTGGTGAGGATCCGCTGCGCGTGTTGCGCGTGGCACGCTTTGCCGCGCGTTTCGGGTTCGCGGTCGCCGAAGAAACGGAAGCGCTGATGCGCGAGCTTGTCGCGCACCGCGAGTTGCGCGATCTATCACCCGAGCGGGTGTGGCAGGAACTGGCGCAGGGCCTGGTCGCACGCCTGCCGTCGCGGATGCTGGCGGTCCTCCGGCGTTGCGGTGCGCTGCGTGAAGTTGCGCCCGAGCTGGACGGACTGTTTGACTCCGTCGGAGCCGGGCAGCAGCCCGACCTGGGTGTAACGACCGCGCTGGCACTGGATCGCGGTGCTGGCGCCGACGCCAGCGGGCTCGCGGCCTTGGCGGTTCAGTTCGGCATTGCCGCGCGGCACCTGACGATCGCGCAAGCCGAAGCGCTGGCGGCGCGCCTCTTGGTGAGCACCGAGTGCCGCGACGCCGCAATCAACGCCATCCGGCATGCGGCGACGCTGGAGCGCGCGGGTACGTTGTCGGCAGAGGAATGGCTGGCGTTGCTGGCCGGGCTCGACGCGCTGCGCAGGCCGGAGCGCCTGGATGTGCTGCTTGCGGTCCATGCGGCCTGCGCCTTTCCGGGTCCGGAAGAAAGTGCGAACGCGGATCGAGTCCGCGCGCGGACAACGGCGGCGCTGCAGGTACTCTCCGCGATCGATTACGGTGGGCTGGAGGCCAACGGCGAGACCGGTGTCGCCCAACGCGTCCGGCAGCTCCGCCTCGGGACGCTGCGGGAATGGCTGGCAAGGATGCCCGCCGGGATTTGACAGTAGGGCAATCCGGGGGGGCACAACGGCGGACCGAACGCTACACTCGATACGCCGTCGTTGTCATCACCTTTGCCGTCATCCGCATGACGGCACGGATCGGCAGCGGCAAGCGAAGAGCGCCATAGTCCTCGGCCATCTGGGCGTGACCCGCTTCGTCGGTGCGCATCTGCGACACGATGGCCCGGCTGCGCGCATCGCCTTCGGGGAGAGTGTCGAGGTGGCCGCCTAAATGCTGTTCGACCTGGCGCTCGGTTTCGGAGAGGAAGCCCAGATTCCAGCGATCTCCCGCCAAGCCGGCGAGGGCGCCCATGGCGAAGGACCCGGCATACCACAGCGGATTCAGGAAGCTGGTACGGGCGCCGAGTTCACCCAGGCGGCGCTCGGTCCATGCCAGATGCTCGGTCTCCTCGCGCGCGGCCCGGTCGAGTTGCCCCCGCAGCATTACGTTGGACGAGGTCATCGCTTGGCCCGCGTACAGCGCCTGGGCGCAGATCTCGCCGCTGTGATTGACGCGCATCAGGCCCGCCGCGTGCGCCTTGTCCGCGTCCGTCAATTCAGGCGATCCGGTGCGTTCGGCCGGATAGGGACGAACGCTGGTGGAGCCCGTGGCCAGAGTGCGCAGGGCCCGGTCAAAGCCGACGATCAAATCATCCATGTTCATGGTTGCAGACTACCAAAAAAAACGGGCGCCCGACCGGGCGCCCGCATGATCACTTTAAAAAAAACGGTTATTGGTATGTGAATTGATTAGAAATTGTGCACGATGCCGAAGCCAAGGGCAGTGGCTTTGCCGCCCTTCGGACCACCTTCGATCGTCGCGTCGCTGCCTGCATCCACCCGCGCTGCCCAGGTATAGACGGCGGTGCGCTTCGAGAAGTTATACTTGTACGACGCCGTGTACTGCTTGCCGCCGCCATCCTGGAATTCCGTCACGGCCGTGGCCGATGTGGTCACGCCTTTGTTGCGGTTGCCGTACTGGCCGGTGAGTACGCCCGGACCAATCGGAACCACCACGCCGACGTTGTAATACCGGGCGGTAGCTTGACCAACACTGCCGTTATTGCCGTCGTAGTGCATACGCTGATACGCGCCCTGAATTTTCGCCACACCGAAGTTATAGGCCGCGTGAGCGATCCATGCCGCGCCGTCGTATTGCTGGAAGTCGATGTGGCGGGCGTAGGCGATCGCGGCTTCGATCGGGCCGTTGTTGTAATCAACCTTGCTGTCCCAGCCCTTGCACTTGAAGCCGGTGCTGTTTTCGCCCAGGAACGCAAACTGCGTCGCAAACACCAGGCCGCTGAAGCTCGGCGAGTCGTAACGAATACTTTCGCCGTAGCGCGCGTCCCAGTTGGTGGCGGCGTTACACGAATTGCCGCTGGTGTTGCTGGTCGCAACCGAGCCAGCCGCAGCATAGTTCGTGAAGCCGCCGGCCCGCGTAATCGCCGGGTTGGCGCCGCCACCCAGCGTCGTCTGCGCTTCAAAACCATTCGCCAACAACAGATGATCGTAGCCTAACACGTCGTCCCACGGGGTCAGACCGGCACCCATTTTGATCGTGCCGAAACCGCCATTCAAGCCCGCCCACGCTTCACGGAGGGTAATGAATTGGTAGCGCACCGACGTGTTGGTCCCTGCAGCGGCGCTTTCGGCCACCACACCACCAGGGTTGTCGAGGTTAACGCCGGTCTCAAGCTGGAATATGCCATTCAGGCCACCACCGAGCGATTCAATGCCGCGGATCCCCCAGCGAGACGACCAACTGTCAATGTGGTTGTTGCGACCGACGTCCTTCAGATCCGTCGATTCCATTGCCAAGCGGAAAGTGCCATACATGGTCACATTGGCCGTTTGCGCTTTCGCGGCCAGCGGCAACGCAAGCGCGCCGGCTACCGCAAGAGCGATCACTTTCTTATTCATCGAGTCTCTCCTCTATCAATAAAGTTTGGCAAGATAATGCGCTGCCAGGAATAAACCTTCTCACGCTTCCGAGAAGTTGCCTCAATTTTGCCAAATTTGGCAAGTGCTTGGCAAGCGTAATCTGTCTCTGGCGACTGTTGAGCGCCAAAAGCCTTGTTGCTTAATTGCAACATACAACACAATTGAGAATTTTTCCGATCCAACACCATGTCAACAGCATCAAATTCTAGCGCCGAATGATCGAAACGGGTACCGGAAATTGTTCCTCTCAATTGCCGGCATCCCCATCGTGTACTGTTGTTTTTGAGCCGCAAGAAGTTAACAATCATCCAATTGGGCAGAAATCGTTCGATTTGCGATGATATCGTCGGGTGAGCGGTCCGCGCATATCTGCCGGATATAATGCGGGCGTGCATGATTTTCAAGCAATTTCGATTTTCGGCAGTGGCGTGATCGCGCTGGGCGTGGCGTGGATACTGGCCGCCGGGCTCGTTCCCGCCCCGCTCGCTCAGTCCAGCGGGCGGTCCCTGCACGTTCGCCCGGTGCCGCGGATAGGCGGCATCGCGATCTGGGCTGGATGGCTTGTCGCCTGGATTGCCGTCCCGGTTTCGTGGTACTGGGTCGCGCCCTTCGCGCTGGTGGTGGCCGTGTCGCTGATCGATGATTTCCGAGCGCTGCCGGCGGCCGTCCGCCTGTTGGTGCATGCGGTGGCGGCAATCATGGCCGCCGCGTTATTCCTCGATGCGGGTTGGGCGCTGCTTGCCTTCGAGGCACTGGTCATCGTCTGGATGGCCAATCTGTTCAATTTCATGGACGGGGCGGACGGCTTGGCGGGAAGCATGGGTTTGTTCGGCTTTGGCGCCTATGCCGCTGCTGCGGTGTTTGCCGGCCGCGTCGACCTTGCGGTGCTTTGCGGCGCCCTTGCAGCCGCGTGCGCCGGATTTCTGGTTTTCAACCGGCCTCCCGCGCGATTGTTCATGGGCGATGTCGGCGCCGTCGCGCTGGGCTTTCTGGCTGGATTGTTCGGGCTGGAAGGGCTTTCCGCCGGAATCTGGCCCTGGTGGTTTCCGCCGCTGGTGTTTGCGCCGTTCATCCTCGACGCGACAGCGACCTTGATGCGGCGGTTACGGCAGCGCGCACCGCTTGCAACCGCCCACCGGGACCATTTTTACCAACGGGCGATCCTGATCGATGGCGCGCATGGCCGAACCGTCCGCACCTATGGCGAATGGATGGCCGGTTGCGTCGTCCTGGCATTGGCGGGATTGCGCTGGACTCCCGATTTTGGCGGTCTTCTGCTCCTGGCCGTGGGCGCCGGATTCGGCTGGTACTGCTGGGTAATCGACCAGCGCTGGGCAGTGTGGAGCGAAGTTCACCATGCCGGTTAGGTTCAACAGCCGGGTGTGGCTGGCCTTTGCCCACGATGTCGTCGCCGCGGCGCTGGCGTGGGCGGCGGCATTCCTGTTCCGGCTGAACTTCGACATCGGCGCTCCGTACAGCGCGACCATGTTGCAGACTATGGCCTGGGTTGTGCCGCTGAAAGCCGTCATCTTCTGGCGCTTCGGCCTGTATCGCGGCTTGTGGCGGTTTGCGAGCCTGACCGACTTGCAGCGCATCCTGGGCGCGGTGGTCTTTGCCGGCATTCTGGTGCCGCTGGTGCTGGTGATGTTCCGGGTGCAATCGGTCGTCCCCCGTTCGGTGCTGGTGCTCGATCCATTGCTGCTGGTGCTGATCATGGGCGGCAGCCGCTTTGCCTACCGGATGTGGCGCGAGCATCGGCTCTACAGCCTGACCAAGGCGATGGGTGAACCGGTGCTGGTAATCGGCGCCGGCGATACGGGCGCGCGCTTGATCCGGGCGCTTTGGCGCAGCCGGGAATGGCGGGTCGTCGGTCTGCTCGACGATGACGCGACCAAGGCCGGCAGCCTGGTGCACAACACCAGAATTCTTGGCCGTATCGAAGAACTCAAGGACTGGGCGCCGCGCTTTTCCGTGACCAAGGCGATCATCGCCTTGCCTGGGGCCAATCACGAGGTGCGCCGCCGGGTCGCGCAGACCTGCGCGCAGGCGGGTGTCCAGGCTCTGACGGTACCTTCGTACGACGATCTGATCAGCGGCCGCCTGGCACTCGGGCGGATCCGGCAGGTGGAACTCGACGACTTGCTGGGGCGCGATCCGGTGGTGCTGGACAGCGCCGGCCTACGCGACTGGCTGGGCGGACAGGTGGTCATGGTGACCGGGGCGGGTGGGTCGATAGGGTCGGAACTGTGCCGGCAGATCGCGCGGTTCAACCCTGCGAAGCTGGTGCTGTTCGAGTTTTCCGAATACGCGCTGTATCGGGCCGAACAGGATTTGCAGGCGGCCTTTCCCAATCTGGAATTGCTGGGCCTGGTCGGCGACATAAAGAACGCCGCCCGCGTGCGCGAGGTGATCGGCAAGCACACGCCCGCCGTGCTCTTTCACGCAGCCGCCTATAAGCATGTGCCGATGATGGAAGTGAACAATGGCTTCGAGGCGATGCGCAACAATGCGTTGGGCACGCTGACACTGGCCCGTGCCGCCGCAGCCGCGGGCGTGCCCAAGTTCGTGTTGGTTTCGACCGACAAGGCAGTCAATCCGGTCAACATCATGGGCGCGTCCAAACGCCTGGCCGAAATGATCTGCCAGTCGCTGCAGGAAGCCTCGACGCGCTTCGTTGTCGTGCGTTTCGGCAATGTGCTGGGCAGC
>PLYG01000364.1 GCA_003153335.1 Betaproteobacteria bacterium
GGCGCTGCGCCTTCCGGATTGCGGTCGAGAACCGCGCGCATCTTTGAGATCGACGGGTACTGCTGCTTTGCAGGCCACATCGACGGCGCATCCGATTCGTAATCCCACATCGTGTAGCCCAGAAAACTGTTCATGAACATGTTGGGCTGATGCAGATGGCAGATCATGCATTGGCTCGTGGGAATCGCGCGCGTGAAAGAGTGGCTGATCGGGTGGCCGGTTTCGGTTTTGCTGATGGTTGGATCGACGGTCTGAGTTCGGCCGTCGTGACCGAACGGCGCATAGGGCCCCGCATGGCGCGGGTCGCGGTCATTGGCGTAGACGACGTGGCAGGATGCGCAGCCGGACTGCCGGTAGTCACCGGGCTGATCGTTCGTGCCCATGAACCAGGGCAGTGGATCATTCAAACGCGTCTTCGCGATATTCAGCACCGGGATCGAAATGCGCGCACCGGTGCCCGGGCCGCGATTCGACTGGCGAAAATCAGGACGCCCCGGCTCTTCAATCCTCTCCAGCTCGCCGTTGGCATCGGGAAGCCCGGTCTCGGGAAAGAGGTTGCTGATGTTGCGGCCGCCGCGCTCGAACACGCGGAACACATCCGCGGGTTTGACGGATTCCCACGTCGGCAGTGGATACAGCTGCGGCAGAATGTCCGCAGCCTTCGCGGCATCCTGCAAACTGTCGGCGATCACCGGGCCCTTCAATATCTGGGCTGCGCCGTTGTGGTCGTAGGACTCGCCGAGGATGTAGTTCTTATACGGAAGCACGCCATTGTTGTAAGAGGCACCGCCCCAGAACATCGCGGCGGTTGAATGCATGCTGCGCATCGAGGCCTGGATGATCTCTCCATGGCAGGCGCCGCAAGCCGCATCCACGACGCGGTAGTCAGACGGGTTCATGAAGCGGATGAATTCCGGGCTCTCGCGATTGAGTAGCGCATAGGTGCGCGGCGGATTGGCGCTTGAAGGGTAGTGCCACGCCTTGGGAAAGCGCGGCAGCACGTGGGCCGCGTCCATGACTTTCGAATACTCAGGAACGCCGCGCGCGACGCCTTGACGCAAGGTGACGCTCGCATCGCCGCCGTGGCAATCGGCGCAGCCCAAATTCACCGCGTCGCTCGCATGCATCGTTGGCCGGTCGCTTGCCGTATGGCAGGAGAGACAGCCGCTGCTCTTGCCTGCGACCTGCTCATCGGTCTCGTTCGAGGTCGAGGCAGGCGCTGCGCTGTAGTGGCGCGCGACGGCATGTTCCTCCTCGATCCCCGTGCCCACAGAGCCGAGTGGCGCTGCGATGCCAGCGCTCGCGAGCAGCAGGAGCGCCAACGCATGCGCGAGCGCCGATGCGGAAGCCTTGAGCTGATTGCGATTCACGGATCGTTGCCTTTTGCGCTAGTAAGCGAGCAGGACGTTGAAGAGCAGGTAGCTCGGATCGCGGCCCGGGTAAAGTGCGCGGAATCCACCGCCCGAGATGAGCTTGGCGTATGACGTACGCAGGATGATGTTCTGCGAATCAAGCGGACGCCACGTCACCGCTGCTGATAGATCCTCGCCGATGTGCTTACCGATTCCTCCCTGGTTGCGCGCCGCCTCGAGCGCTGCGGTATCCGCGAAATACAGATCGTTGAAGTTCACCGACATCCGCAGCGTCGGCAGCACATCAAAATCTGCGCCGAGACCGACCAAGGCGACGCCCGGATTGGTGAAATTCGACTGCCCCTCGTCCTTCGAGGAGCGCAGGTCATTCAATATGGCATTGCGGCCGGAGAGCGCAACGCCGCCGCCGCCGACGAGCGGCACGGCCTGCCGGATCCAGTAGCTCGTATCGGCGCCGGCGAATTGCGGATTTTCGAAAACGGCATCGAAGCCGGTCGCCTTGTTGTCGTACGGATTGTTGTCGCCGCTGCCGTACAGGAGCGATAGACGCGGACGTATCCAGTTGAAGTCCCGCGACAGCTCGGCGGCTGCGAACCAGGCGCTGATGCGTGTATTGAAGTCAACGAAGGTGCCGGGGCGCTCGCGGCCCGTCGCATAATAGGCAGACGTCGTCAGATTGTAGCGGCCGAAATGTCCGTCGCCGTTGTAGCCGAAGTAGACGACGTCATAGTCGCGACCGGTCTCAATTCCAAGCGCCTCGGGCCGTGAGATGAAGCCGTTCGAGTCGTAGTGAATCTCGCCCGCCTCGCGATCACGGTTAGAGATGACGGTCCCCTGCGAGGTGAAGCCAGCGACCGTCTGATCCTGGTGGTAGGCGTTGAGGATGAACACATCATCGTGGCGCAGCGGCTGCGCAAGATCGTTCAAGCCGCTGTTGGTATCTTTCTCCAGCATGCGGAACCAGGCGGCGTTGTACTGCAGCGTGTTGTTGTTGCGCGTGCCGAAGAAGCGCGCGCCGAGCTGGTTGTCCTGAAAGAGAAAGCCGCGGAAGTCCGAGGAGAACGGCTGGATGCCGATGCGCATGCTGTCAAAGTCAAAGCGCTCGGAGACATCGCGCAGGCGCGTATCAAAGAAGGCTTCCTGTATACCCAGATGTGTGTCGTTGCGCGAGGCGCCGCGGCGCGGATCAACATTCACGCCCATGAGCTCGTTCAAAGACAGGTGCGTGTAGTTGATGACCGGCGTCAGGCGAAATTCGTAGTCCGGCGGCTTGAACACCGTGTCGCCCTTGAAGTACACGAGCTCAGCGGCAATGTTCTGCGCGAAGAACTGCTGGTTGGCGCTGCCGAACAGGTC
Source organism: Betaproteobacteria bacterium (assembly GCA_003153335.1). GTDB lineage: Bacteria > Pseudomonadota > Gammaproteobacteria > Burkholderiales > Casimicrobiaceae > PALSA-1005. The sequence continues at coordinate 2,730 of PLYG01000364.1, forward strand.
GTTCTCGCCCGGATTGCGGGTGGCGCTGCCGCCGACGCCGGTCGGCAACTGCCGCGACTCAAACACGCTGTCGGAAATCAATCCGAGATTGAAGAACCAGTCGCCATGCACCGGGCGGTCGGCCTTCAGCACATTGCGGTTGTAGGGATCAAGGACGTTACTCTTGTAGCCGAGCGCGTCGACGATGCGCCAGCGATCGGGCAGCGGCACGGCGGCTGCGTAGTCGGTGAGTTGCGGCCGCGGCAGGGGTGAGACGCTGTCGGGCGGCTGCCGGCCGCCGGGAAAGGTCGCAGCCTCGGGTCCCATGGGCTGGGCAGCGCCGGGTGCCGCATTCTCATCACCCGGCGCGTTGGTTCCCGGCGCGGCATTGGCGGGCGGGCACGGCACGGGCGTGAAGCCCGGCTGGCGTCGCTTGACGATGCGGCCGGAATCGTCGCGGTAGCAGGTATCCGCGAACGCGACGGAACTCAAGCTCGCCGCCGCCGCCAACACGAGTGCAATACCCAGCGCATTGACGCGCCGCGCGTGCGGTTTACAAGCCGGCACAGGCATTCTCCGTGTCGCTGTTGAGGAACGGCGCCTGCGGGCATTCGACGTATTTCAGGCGCGCGCCTTGCGGAGCCAGGGTATCGGCGCGTCGTGCAGGCGGAGCGTTTGTGATCGAGCCATGCAGCGCAAGCGATGCATTCCCAAGTCCCAATATGGCGACCATGTCGTCCTGGTCGGTGCCGTCGCCGGAGACGCCGACCGCACCGACGAGCACGCCGCCGCGATAGATCGGGACGCTGCCGGCAAAGATTTGCAGACCGTTGCCGAGGCGCAGATCCGTATTGACGTGTATGGCGATAAGGCTCGCGGGGAGACTGACGCCCGTGCAGCCCGGCGTGACATCCGCCAAAGCTCCATCGGACGCGACGTACAGCACATGCTGCAGGATGGCGCTGACGGAAAGGTCAAGCTGCAGGCCGACCGAGAACGGGCTCCATTGTCCCTGCGGCTTGCTGAATGGTCCAAACAGCGAGCTGTCGATCCCGTCAGGATAAAAGGGCCGCGACAGACCGCCGATGGCGCGATCGGAGTATGCAATCGTTCCGTCCGCGAATGCCGTGGCATCGCCGATGAATGCGCGCGCCGCGGTGACGTAACTGCCGAGCACAACGCTTTGCGTGTGCGCGCCGGCAGCGTCCGTCGTCAGGTAGGTTGCAGCGGGCAGCGCCGCAAGATACGCCGCGGCCGTCGCGGAGGAGACAAATGCCGCCGAGCGCGCCTTCTGCAATGACACATCGGCGCCGAAGAGGGGCGCATCGCGGCTTCTGACCATGCCAAGATTCGTGCCCGCGGTGTCAACGACCGAGATCGTGACCCGCGCGCTGGATCCGAGCGGCTGACGGATCTGGCCGCGTGCAGCGTTGGCCACGGCCAGTGCGGAGCGCAGCACCTGCAAGACTTCGGCCCGCGTGAGCGCTGCCGGCCCGTCGGTGCCCGTGCGCGCCGGATAGCGCAGCGTATTCGTATTGTCGACGAACACGAAGGCGTCGAGATTTGGAAAATCAACTCCGGCATCCGCGCGCACGCCGGAGGCGGGTTGGCCAAAAGCCGTTCCCGGATGAACCGTGTTATCGGTATAGCCCGTAACGGGAATCACGTGGCCTGTCGCATTGGTGAGCGTACTAAAAGCGGGCGCCGAGGCGGGGTTGACGGCGAGATCGCCGAAATCAACCGCACTGAAGGGCAGGGTGCGGCCATTGACCGTGATGCGGTCCGCACGCACCTCAAGCGGCGCCGCGAAGCCGTAGGTCGCGGCATAGGCAATGGCCTCATCGATGTTCACGTTGCCCGAAGTGTCGTCTGACAATCCATAGACTCCGTCCGCGACAGCACCGACGCCGCCCACTACCGTGCCGTTGGCGTAAAGCGGAAAGCCGCCCGGATCTGCGGACAGGCCGAGCGGGGATCGGTGCGGGCCCGCTGCGGGTCCAACATTGTTGTACGCGCTGATGAAATCCGAGCAGGCGAGCTGGCTGAACTGCACGCCGAAGAGCGGACCTGCAGGTTGGCCGGTTTCACCGGGGTTGAAGTGCGACTCGATGATCTGGCTTGCCGTGCGTGAGGAGAAACCATTGCCTTCCGAGGACAGATAGGCGCCGGTCACGGCTTTGGCGATCGCGGCCTGGTCATCGATATGCAGCGTGGCAAGAGCCGCGACCGCAGGTATGGGCAGGCGTATGCCTTCGAGGCCGGCGTGAATCGGTGAGTGACCGGTGGCATCGAGCGCACTGGCAATGACGGCCTGGGGAATGACCGGGTCGCCCATGCGGTACACGGCGAGAACGTTGCCGACGCGATCGACGACGGCGATGGTGGCCTTGGTATTGCGCGCCTGCGCCTCGGCCACACCCTGCGCGATGATCTTCTGGACATCCGCCATGGCAAGCGCAGCACCGGTGCTGCTGCCACCGGCGCCGCCCGGGCTCGTTCCCGTGGAATCCTGCGTCGAGCCGCCGGAGCAGGCAACGACCCACGCCGCGACAACGCACAAGCTTATGACTGCGCGCCAGTTCATCGCCCAGCAACTCCCCTTCGTTCTTCTTTGCCCGGATTATGGTTGCGAATGGTAGGCATGGCAACTGACGCACTGCAGAGTGACGCGATTCGTCGTCGCGCGCGTATCGCCGTGGCACTCGAGGCACTTGCCGATGCTCGGCAGCAAGAGAGTGCGGCTGTCGGTCGAGTCGCGCGCTTTATGGCAAGACAGACACGCCGCATCGCCGGTCAGGTCCTTCTGCACCGCGTGCAGCCGGTGATTGAAGTGTGAATCCGGGAAGTAATCGCGCACGAGCCGCACCGGCAGCACTTC
>PLYG01000483.1 GCA_003153335.1 Betaproteobacteria bacterium
GGCTGACCTCGGTTCTCGATGTGCTGCGGGCCGGCGCGCTCGATGAGGTCAAGCAGATCACTGCCGGCGTCCGGCCCGATTTTCCGCTCACCGAAGTGGAGTTGCTGCCGCCGGTCGTCGGGGCCGAAAAGATTCTCTGCATCGGCGTGAACTATGCCAACCGCGACGCCGAGTTGACCGCGGCTGGTGGCAACACCGAGGCCAAGTATCCGAGCATGTTCTTCAAGCCGCCGAACACGCTCGTGGCGCACAACCAGCCGATCCTGCGGCCGCCGGAATCCGAGCAGCTCGAATACGAGGGCGAGATCTGNNGACACCACCGATCACATGATCTTCGGCTTCATCGACATTTTGTCGTACGTCTCGACCTTCATGACGTTGAAGCCCGGCGATATCAACACCACCGGCACGCCGACCAAGCTCAACCAGACCGGCGACGAGCGGAAGTGGCTCAAGGCCGGCGACATGTTCGAGATGCACGTGCCGGAGATCGGCACGCTGAAGAACACAGTGCAGGACGAGAAGACGCTCGCGATCTGACGCGGCGCAAACCTTTCAAACAAGAATGCAGGGGAGTGAGCGATGCCAGGCGAGTTTGTAGGGAGAGTAGCGGTCATCACCGGCGGCAGCCGTGGCATCGGCCGCGAGATCGCGGTCGATTTCGCCAAGGCTGGCGCGCAGACCGTGATTGTGTCGTCGTCGGATGTAAATCTCGCGGCCGCGACCAAGACCATCGGCGCGGCCGGCGGGCCGGCAACCGTCGCGATCACCGCGGATCTTCGCAAGCTTGAAGGCGTGCAGCAGGTGTTCGATACCGTGAAGGCCAAGTTCGGCCGCTGCGACATCCTGGTCAATTCGGCGGGCGCTGCCAGGCGCTATGCGCCGGAGACGCTGACGCCGCAGGCCTGGCACGACACCATGGATGCCAAGTACTTCACCACCCTGCACGTGCTGGATCCGGTGTTGAAGCGCATGGCGCAGCGCGGGCGCGGCGTCATTGTCAACATCATCGGCCAGGGCGGCAAGGTCGCCGGCATTCATCATATCGCGGGCGGCGCCGCCAACTCGGCCATCATGCTGGCGACCGCGGGCCTGGCCAATGCGTACGCCCGGCAAGGCATACGGATCAATGCGATCAACCCGGGCTCGACGATGACAGGACGCGTCCGCCAGGCGCTGGAACTCGAAGCCCAGCAACAAGGAATCACCGAGGAAGAGGCGCTCAAGCGCGCCCAGGCACGCATTCCGCTAGGCCGCTTGGCGCAGCCGGAGGACATCGCGCAAATGGCCGCATTCCTGGCGTCCGACCAGGCGAGTTACGTGACCGGCGCGATCATTCCTATGGACGGCGGCTCGAACCCGGTAATATAGACGGCTTTGGCGCAAACCCATCCCATCAGCACAAGAGGAGACACAACATGTTCAGTTTCAGTCGTTTGGCAGCGGCGGTTTCCGTCGCATTCCTGATCGGCAGCGCCGCTGCACAAGTGCCGGCCGGCTATCCGGTCGATTACAAGGCGGTTCTCGATGGCGCCAAGAAGGAAGGCAAGGTGGTCGTGTACTCGACCACCGACGCCAAGCTGGTCGGGGCGCTGATCAAGGATTTCGAGGTCGCATTTCCCGGCATCAAGGTGGAATACACGGATCTCAACTCGACCGAGCTCTACAACCGCTTTATCAGCGAAAACGCTGCCAACGCGACCTCGGCGGATGCCGTGTGGAGCTCGTCGATGGACTTGCAGATGAAGCTCGCGGCAGACGGCGCGGCGATGGTCTACAAATCACCCGAAACGGGAGCGCTGCCCGAATGGGCGCACTTCAAGGATATGATCTACGCGACGACGTTCGAGCCGATTGCAATCATTTACAACAAGCGTCTGGTGCCGGCCGACGAAGTGCCGAAGACGCATGCCGATCTGGTCAAGCTGCTGACCACCAAGGCGGAGAAGTACCAGAACAAGGTCACTGCGTATGACCCCGAAAAGTCAGGCGTGGGCTTCATGCTTGCCAACCAGGACGCCAAGCTCGATCCTAAGTTCTGGGACCTGGTCAAGGTGCTCGGCGCGCGCAGCCTGAAGGTACAGTCCTCCACCGGCACTATGCTCGAACGGGTGTCCTCCGGCGAAAACCTGATCGGCTACAACGTCCTGGGCTCCTACGCACTGACCCGCGCGAAGAAGGATCCGTCGATGGGGATCGCCTTCACGACCGACTACAACCTGGTGCTGTCGCGGCTGCTTTTCGTGGCCAAGAATGCGAAAAATCCCAACGCGGGCAAGCTGTGGGTCGACTATGTGCTGTCCAAGCGCGGCCAGACGATCACTTCGGAACAGGTAGATCTGTATTCGGTGCGCACCGACATGACGGGCAAGGAGTCCGGCGTGGCCTTCGCCAGGGAACTGGGCAGCGCAGTCAAACCCATCCCGGTCAGCAACGACCTGCTGCTCGGACTAGACCAGACCAAGCGCCTGGAATTCCTGAAGCAATGGCAGACGTCGCTGGCGAGAAAATAAGCGTGATGCGGCGCGGGGTATTGGAATCAGGCATCCTGCTTTTTCGAAATGCCCAGTAAGTTCCGTTGCGGCCTGTCCTGAGTCCGACGGGCAAGAGGAGGTCACCAACACATGACTGCCCGCAGCTTCAGCCTTCCGCGCATTTCCGTGGTCCTGGTTACGGCAATCGTGGTCCTCACCCCGCTGTCGCTGATCCTCTGGCAGAGCTTTCTCAACGCGCCATTTTTCAACCCCGTGAAGCATCTCAGCTTCGATTCGTACGGGTTCATTTTCAGCGACACCGATTTCTGGGTCTCGCTGCGCAATTCGGTGGTGATCGCCGGCGGAATGGTGGTGATCGCCGTGCCGCTCGGCGCCGCGCTGGCGTTCCTGCTGACCCGCACCGATCTGCCGGGGCAGCGCGTCATCGAAGTGCTGGTGCTGATTCCGGTGTTCATCTCGCCGATGGTGCTGGCGTTCGGGTACGTGGTCGCGATGGGGCCGGTGGGCTTCTATTCGCTGTGGGCGAAGGGCATCTTCGGCGACGTCCCCTGGAGCGTCTATTCGCTGACCAGCATCGCGGTGATCGCCAGCCTGACGCACGTGCCGCACGTTTATCTGTACTCGTCCGCGGCGTTGAAGAGCCTGGGTTCGGACGTGGAAGAAGCAGCGCGCGTCGCGGGTGCCAATCCGCTGCAGGTGGCGCTGAACGTGAGCTTGCCGATGACCATGCCGGCGCTGCTCTACGCCGGCGTGCTGGTGTTCTTCCTGGGGTTCGAGCTGTTCGGCCTGCCACTGGTGCTGGGCGACCCTGAAGGCCACCTCGTGCTCTCGACCTATCTGTTCAAGC
>PLYG01000268.1 GCA_003153335.1 Betaproteobacteria bacterium
CTTGACGTCGCCTTGCAATACGCCGCCCTGAATCGCCGCGCCGACCGCCACCGCTTCGTCGGGGTTCACGTCCTTGCGCGGTTCCCGGCCGAAGTACTCACGGACCTTGTCCTGCACCTTGGGCATCCGCGTCATCCCGCCGACCAGGATCACGTCGTCGATGTCGGTGAGCTTCACGCCGGCATCCTTGATCGCGATCCGGCATGGCTCGATCGTCCGTTCGATCAAATCGTCGACCAGCGACTCGAACTTGGCGCGCGTGATTTTCATGGTCAGGTGTGAAGGCACGCCGTTGACCATGGAGATGTACGGCTCGTTGAGTTCCGTTTGCTGCGACGACGACAACTCGATCTTGGCGCGCTCGGCCGTGATCTTGATCCGCTGCAGCGCGATCGGATCCTTTGACAGATCCTGTCCGCTTTGCTTCTTGAATTCCTCGACGATATAGTCGATCAGGCGCTGATCGAAGTCTTCGCCGCCCAGGAANNGCCAGCGCCGCCGCGGTCGGTTCGTTGATGATTCGCCTGACTTCGAGCCCGGCAATGCGCCCGGCGTCCTTGGTCGCCTGCCGCTGCGAGTCATTGAAGTACGCAGGCACGGTGATCACCGCTTCGGTGACTTCTTCGCCCAGGTAGTCCTCGGCGGTCTTTTTCATTTTGCGCAGTACTTCGGCCGACACCTGCTGCGGCGCCATTTTCTTGCCGCGCACTTCCACCCAGGCGTCGCTGTTGTCGGCCTTGACGATCTTGTAGGGCATCAGGCCGATGTCCTTCTGGANNGCGTGGTCCGCGCGCCCTCGCTGTTTTCAATGACCTTGGGCTGCCCGCCTTCCATGATGGCGATGCACGAATTGGTCGTACCCAAGTCAATCCCGATGATTTTTCCCATGTTCTGCCCCTGTTCGTGATGATTCGCGTTCCGCGCCACCGGAGGAGGCGCCTCGATGCTTACCAGTTGGGGTTATTGACCCTTGCTTTCAACCGGTTTCTCGCCCTGCGTTGCCGCCGCGCCCTTGGGCCGGGCCACCGCTACCATCGCGGGGCGAAGGACGCGGTCCTGCAACAGATAACCCTTCTGGAAAACCAGCACCACTGTGTTGACGGGCTGGTCCGATTCAATCTGGCTCACCGCCTGATGCCACTTGGGGTCGAATTTCTGGTTCAGCGGGTTGAGCTCGACGAGCTTGGCCTTGTCGAACGCGGCGGTCAGGTTCTTGAGCGTCAGGTCCACGCCCAGTTTGATCTGCTCAGTCGTCGAGGCGTTATCGGCCAGCGCCGTTTCCAGCGAGTCCTTGACCGGCAGCAGATTGCTGGCAAAGCCCTCGATCGCATACTTGTGGGCATTGGCGATATCGGTCTGCGCGTGCTTGCGCATGTTCTCGCTGTCAGCCAGGGCGCGCAGCAGCGCGTCCTTGGTTTGCAGGGATTCGGCCAGCGCGGCCTGCAGTTGCGCGTTCAGATCGGCGGCGGCGGTCTGCTTGTCGGCCGGCGCTGCGCCGGAAGTCGCACCGGGCGCATTGGTATCGAATTCGGGCGTTGGTTGGGGTTGGATGGGGTCTGACATTCAGGTTGGCTCTAATAAGTTGGTCATTTGCACAAGACCCTTCGACTATTGGGGCGTTAGGCTGGCTTTCAAGCGGTGCTCCCAACACTTTCCGGGTGAGTGTAGGCTTACTTGAAAATCAGCGTAATACCGTGGGCTTCGTTTGCCCCGACGGCCAATGAGCCATCGGGCAGCGAAACCGGATGCGCGCCGCCGGCCCGCAACGTCGCTGCCGCCAGCGCCAGGTCGCCGGTGCTCAGGTATACCGCGGCAAACACCGCCTGCCCGCTTGCGCGCGGCAGGTCGACCCCAGGCAGTTGTTTGGAGAGTGCAGCGGGGGTGAGCGCGACGATCGGCGCCGCCCCGGTGTTGATGGCAATCCCGCCCGGAATCGGGTGCCGGGGCACGTCGAACACCCGGCCCCACAGGAGTCCCACGGCCGCCGGGTCGTCGGTAGCGATCACGACCTTATTGATGCCGGTGACCTGGTTGGCGTGGCGGCGCAACCCCGGCCGCCAGACCAGTTCGGGCGTGAAATGCTGGCAGGCGAAGGCGCGGCCGCCCGGTGTTCGCTCGGCAGGCAACGCGACGACGCGAAACTTTGCATCGTGCCGGATTCCATCCCCAACTTCCACCGGTCGCGAAAACTCGAGCAATGGCTCGGGGTGCAATCCGCCTCCGTCCCAGGCTGTGCGCAGGCTCGCCGCATCGTCGCTCTTCAGCGCCAGTCCGGTCATGCCTTCGCCGGCTACGGGGAAGTCCGCATAGAACGGCGCGGCGACCCCCGGCGGGACCCACAGCAGCTCGAGATAGTCGAAACCGAACATCAGGCAGTGATTCTCGGTGCCCAGACTATGGCGGCCGCGCGGGGCGAGCGTAAACCCTATCTTGGCGAAATCGGGCGCGGCGCGGTCGAGATCATCGACGCGGAGCACCGCATGATCAAGTCCAAGGAGATTTTTGCGCATGGCTGGAACGGGGTCGGGTACGGAAGACGGGACGTCCGGATTATACGGGTGCCATCGGCACCGGCGTGACGCGCACCTCCTCGTCGGCGATCGAGACCTGTATTTCGACGTTGTTGCAGCAGCGTTCGCGCCGATCGCCACGCTCCTAGCTGAGCGCGGCTTTCGCGAGCACAACCCAACCGGCGATGAACGCCAAGCCGCCTACCGGCGTGACCGCTCCCAGGCCGCGCACGCCCGTCAGTGCCAGCGCATAGAGGCTGCCCGAGAACAGCACGATGCCCCCAAGCAGCAGCCATGCGGCCACCCGCAGTGCGCGCTTTTCCGGCGCGTGCTGTAGCCACAGGCCGATGCCGAACAATCCGAGCGCGTGCCACGCGTGGTATTGCACCGCCGTTTGCCAGACCGCCAACGCATCGGCTGCGAGTTGCGTCTTGAGTGCATGCGCGCCGAACGCGCCCAGCGCAACAGCGATGGCCATCGCGATGGCGGCGGCGAAGAGAGTTTGACGAGCGTGCATGGGGATGGGATGGAGAAGGATTGAGCGTTCCGTCGCAGGATACCGTC
>PLYG01000198.1 GCA_003153335.1 Betaproteobacteria bacterium
TGTGCTGCTGTTTCCGGAAGATCCGCACGAGTGTTTCGAGTTCGCCGCGACCGCACTGGACCTGGCCGACCGCCTGCAGACACCGGTCTTCGTGATGACCGACCTCGACATAGGCATGAACCAGCGGCTGACCGCGCCGTTTGTCTGGGATGATGCGCGCACCTATGATCGCGGCAAGGTGATGACTGAGGAAGAGCTGGAAGCAGGCAAGACGTTCGGCCGTTACCTGGATGTCGACGGCGACGGAATCCCCTACCGGACGTACCCGGGCACGCACCCGAAACGAGGTGCGTATTTTACCCGCGGCACGACCAAGGACCGCTACGCCCGCTACAGCGAGGAAGGTCCCGTCTATGTCGACAACATGGAACGGCTGCTCAAGAAGTTTGAGACCGCGAAGACGCTGGTCCCGCAACCCCTGAGCCGGCCCGCCAAAAAGGCAACCAGGAACGGCGTGCTGTATTTCGGATCCACCAGCCCGGCAATGTCCGAGGCGCTGGACCGGCTCGAGGAAACGGGCCAGCACTTGGACGCGATGCGCATCCGCGCCTTTCCGTTCTGCGCCGAGGTGATGGACTTCATCGCGCGCCACGACCATGTGTTCATCGTCGAGCAGAACCGCGACGCGCAACTGCGCGGCATGCTGATCAACGAAGGCGGGATCGATCCGGCCAAGATGATTGCGGTGCTGCACTACGACGGCACGCCGATCACCGCGCGCTTCATCGTCCGCGACATCGCCGACAAGCTGGCCCGCTACAACGTGACACCGATCAAGAAAGTCGCATCGTGACCTATATCGCAAAACCCAAACTCCATCATCCGTCGCTGACCCGCAACAAGGCCGGATTCACGCGCCGCGACTACGAAGGTCCCGTGTCGACCCTGTGCGCCGGATGCGGCCACGACTCGATCAGCGCTGCGATCATCCAGGCCTGCTTCGATCTCGACATCCAGCCGCATCGGGTCGCCAAGCTCTCGGGCATAGGATGTTCATCGAAAACACCGACGTATTTCCTGGGTAACTCTCATGGCTTCAACAGCGTCCATGGCCGCATGCCCTCGGTGCTGACCGGCGCGGGTCTGGCCAATCGCGACCTGCTCTACATGGGCGTTTCCGGCGACGGCGACTCGGCCTCGATCGGGCTGGGTCAGTTCGCGCACAGCATGCGCCGCGGCGTGAACATGGTCTACATCGTGATGAACAACGGCGTCTATGGGTTGACCAAGGGCCAGTTCTCGGCAACCGCCGACAAGGGATCCAAGAGCAAGCGCGGCGTGATCAACAGTGATGAACCGATCGACCTGGCGTCGCTGGCGCTGCAGCTTGGCGCGACGTTTGTCGCCCGCAGTTTTTCCGGCGACAAGGCCCAGCTCGTGCCGCTGATCGAAGCCGCGATCGCCCACCAGGGTGCGGCGTTCATCGACGTGATTTCACCGTGCGTGGCATTCAACAACCACCCGGGCTCGACCAAGAGCTACGACTACGTGCGCGAGCACAATGAAGCGGTCAATCGCATCGACTTCATCACCGAACGCAACGCGATCACGACCGAGTATGCGCCGGGCACGCTGCAGGAAGTCGTCCAGCATGACGGTTCGATACTGCGTTTGCGCAAAGTCGACGAGAACTACGATGCCAACAACCGGATCGCCGCGATGAACTACTCGCAGGAACATCACGCCAAAGGCGAAGTCGTCACCGGCTTACTCTACGTCGACCCACAGCCGCAGGAATTGCACGGCTATCTGCACACGGTCGAAACGCCGTTCAACCGCCTGGCGGAGCGCGAATTGTGCCCAGGTTCGGCGGCGCTGGCGAAGATCAACGCATCGCTGCGCTAGCGCTATCCGGAAAGCGCGGATTCCGGTGACTGGGCCGCTTCAGAGCGGCGCGCACATGACGACCCCTTCGCCCGACCAGCCCGTGCCCATCATCTGGTTGTAGATGGATTGGCTGGTCATGTAACGATGGTTGGAGTCGTTAAAAGCAAAGCGGTTGTTGTAGACGCGATAGACGGCCTGCGTCCACGCGGGACAACCGGCCGCGCTGTTGGCGGTCGGCTTGACCATCCAGAACTTTCCGGCAAACTCGTACGTCCAGCCCGGATCGAGCTTGACTGCCGCGCATTCGCCCGGCTCGAGGGTGTAGAAATGCGAGTTCGGCCCGCGCCGCAGGCCGGTCGCGGGATTGATGTCGGTGGAACCATAGAAGCGGCAGACTTCGGCGGCGTTCGGAATCGGTCCGCCTACCCAGGCCTTCCACGTCTGCCCCGTGCGCGACCAGCCTGGTCCGGCCGACCCGCCGTCGATCGCCGCCGCCTCGGCAAGATTCGCGGTCACGAAGTAGTGATTCAGGATGTTGTTGTAGAACTCGGTTACCTCCGTATCGGTTGCCGTGTTCTGTGCCAAGGCGATACGCGCCAATTGACCACCCTGGCTGTCGCTGACGTAGACGACACCGTCGGAATCGACATACAGGCCCGCCGAGACCGCATTCGTATTGCCGAACACTTTGAGCTTGGCGTAGTTGGCGGGTGGCGTGAACTGCGTGACATACTGTGTGCCGTTGGTCAACCAAAGAGTGCCGTCGGCTCCGGCCAACAGTCGCCGCGGCTGTTGCGCCTCGGTGGCGACTACCTGCACCACGCCAGTCGCGGGATCCACGCTGCCGAAGCCGTCCTGGGTCGCAAACCACACCAGATTGGATGTCCCGAGCCCGGTGATGCGCTCGGGGATGGTCGCTGCCGACAACTGCGGTACCACGTAGTCGGTAAACACACCCGTCGTCGGGTTGATCCGCGTGATGCGCCGGTTCGCGCCATCGGCGAACCATACGTTGCCGTCGGTTGCGCGGGTGATGCCCAGCGGATGGATCGTGCCGTTACCGGTGTACGTCGTCGTCACGCCGGCCTGCGTGATGCGGACCACGCGAAAGCTCTGTGCGTTCGCGGCCCAGAGGTTGCCCTCCGGTCCGAGCGTCATGTCATCGAACGCGCTGGAAATGCCGGCCGGCGTGTAATAGACCGGATTACCCGACACTGTGGACAGGTCCGCCTTGCCGATGCGGATAGGCGACCCTCTGGTGGTGAACCACATGATGTTGCCCAACGGAACCAGATTGCTGTTCGGCAACACGTTCGCTCCCATCGAGGAGACCGCGCTGTTGCCGATCCGATAGCGCGAAAACGGTCCGGTGCTGCTCGACGCGGCGATCGAATCGATGATGAAGGCCAGCGAATCGGGACCGGACTGGTCGAGGGAGTACGATGCGATCGAGGCGGCCGCAGCGGGCAACGCAATTGCGGTGGCCAACAAGCCGATTCCAGCAAGGGAAGAACGCAGTCTGTAAACCATGGTTGCTCCTCTTCTAGGCAGCTCCGCAGTTACGGTGTTTGGCGCCTCACGCGGGACACGTCATTGTGCGGCAAGTCCGGGATCGTTACAACTTTAGTCTGGTGGAGTTTGCCTGCCGGAGGCTGCCTGCCATGATCGGATTCAAAGGGTAGACTTGCCGCTTCGGCGCCAATGGCGCCAGACACCCGCCAGCAAGACTCGCGCCAGCTTGCCATGAAATTCACCGAACTTGCCGATGATCCCGAAAACGCCGAACACAGCCCTGCGGAGCGTGCGACGGCCGCATCCCGCTGTACCTGGGTCAGCGTGGCGGTCAACCTCTTCCTGAGCGTCACCCAGATCGCAGTCGGCCTCCTGTCCAAGTCTCAAGGTCTGGTCGCCGATGGCATCCATTCGCTGTCAGACCTCGTGGCGGACTTTGTCGTTCTCTTCGCCGGTCACCACAGCAAGAAGGACGCCGACGAAGAGCACCCGTACGGCCACCAACGCTTCGAGACCGCCGCCTCGCTGGTGCTGGGCATGCTGCTGCTGGCCGTCGGCGCGGGCATGCTGTGGTCGGCCTTTCGCAAACTCGAAGATCCCGGCACCGTGCAAACGGTCCATGTCGTCGCCCTCTGGGTGGCCGGTGGGGCTCTTATCGCGAAGGAACTCCTGTTCCGCTACATGCTGTCGGTGGCCAAGCGCGTCAAGTCGAGCATGCTGGTGGCCAATGCCTGGCACGCGCGCTCCGACGCTGCGTCATCGCTGGTCGTGGGCATCGGCATCATCGGCAACCTGGCGGGCTACCCGATCCTGGACCCGATCGCCGCGCTCATTGTGGGTTTCATGGTCGCCAAGATGGGCTGGGAATTCGGCTGGGACGCGCTGCACGACCTGATGGACCGCTCGGTGGACGAGCAGGAGGTTGCCGCCATTCGCCGCACGCTGATCGAAACACCGGGCGTCAGCGGCGTCCACGACGTACGTACGCGCAAGATGGGCGACCTGATCGTCGTCGACGCGCACCTCGAAGTCGATGCCTCGATCAGTGTCGAGGCCGGCCACGACATTGCCGTTGCGGCGAGGCAGCGTGTGCTGCAGCGTCATCGTGTGCTGAACCTGATGACCCATGTGGATCCGTGGCGGCGGCCCGATCTGGACCACGCGACTCCCGCCGCACCACCGGCCCGCTGAGCGGGTCGGCGCCAGTATCAGCAGCGTTCACCCATGCAGGACGGCCTGAGCGTCGATGTGAACAGCGGTGTCCCCACCTTGATCCAGTGCCTGATTACCGCGGGATTTCAGTAAACCTCAGATCAGAACGATGTCGTACTGCTCCTGGTTGTACACCGTCTCGACTTGCAGGAACACCGGTTTGCCGACGAAGTCGGAAAGCTGCACCAGGTTCTGCGATTCCTCATCCAGGAACATATCGATGACAGCTTGCGAAGCGAGGATGCGGAATTCACGCGGGTTGAACTGCTTGGATTCGCGCATGATCTCGCGCAGAATGTTGTAGCAGACGGTGCGCGGGGTCTTCAGCTCGCCGCGTCCGGCGCAGGTCGGGCACTGCTCGCACAAGACGTGGGCAAGTGATTCGCGCGTGCGCTTCCTCGTCATTTCGACCAGCCCAAGCTGGGTGAAGCCATTCACGGTCAGTCGTTGCCGGTCTTTTTCCAGCGCCCGTTTGAGTTCCGCCAGCACGGTATCGCGATGTTCCGCGCTCTCCATGTCGATAAAGTCGATGATGATGATCCCGCCCAGGTTGCGCAGACGCAACTGGCGCGCGATCACATGCGCGGCTTCGAGGTTGGTCTTGAAAATCGTGTCGTCAAAACTGCGCCCCCCGACGTAGGCGCCGGTATTGACGTCGATCGTGGTCATCGCCTCGGTCTGGTCGAAAATAAGGTAGCCGCCGGACTTCAGGTCCACGCGCCGCCCGAGCGCCTTTTCAATTTCGTCATCCACGCCGTGCAGGTCGAACAGCGGGCGCTCACCCGTGTAGTGATAGGTGCGCTCGACGATATTCCGGGTATAGGATTCGGCGAATTCGCGCATCCGGACAAACGTTTCGCGCGAATCGACCAGGATGCGCGAAGTGTCCTCGTGGACGAAATCGCGCAACACCCGCAACGACAAATCGAGATCCTGATAGATCAGCGTCTGCTGCGGAGCGGTGCGCGAGCGCTCGACAATGTCACGCCACAGCTTGGTCAGATACTCGACGTCGGATTGCAGCTCACGCTCGGTCGCGGTCTCCGCGCTGGTGCGGATGATGAACCCGCCCTGCCAGCCTTCGGGCAACAGGTGCTGGAGACGGTCCCGCAACAGCACGCGATCGGCTTCATCTTCGATCCGTTGCGAAATCCCGATATGGGAGTCCTGCGGCAGGAACACCAGCAGCCGGCCCGCAAGGCTGACCTGGGTGGACAGCCGCGCGCCCTTGGTGCTGATCGGGTCCTTGATGACCTGCACCAGCAGCGTCTGACCCTCGTACAGAATTTTTTCGATGGGACGTTGCTCGTGCCGTGCTTCCTTGTCCGCACCGGCGCCGGCGCCACCGTTGCCCGTGCCGCGGCGATGTTCCCAGATGTCGGCCACATGCAGGAACGCCGCACGATCCAGGCCGATGTCGATGAACGCCGACTGCATCCCGGGCAACACCCGGCCCACCTTGCCGAGGTAAATGTTGCCAACGAGTCCGCGCGCCGATGCGCGCTCGATGTGCAGTTCCTGTGTGACGCCCTGCTCCAGCACCGCGACTCGCGTTTCCTGCGGTGTCACGTTGATCAGAATCTCTTCGCTCATAGCAACACCAGTCCCGCCCCCGACAGCAGATTTGCAGTCTCGAACAGCGGCAATCCCATCACGCCGGAATAGCTGCCCTCGATCCGCACGATGAAGATCGCAGCGCGCCCCTGCACTGCATACGCACCCGCCTTGTCCAACGGCTCGCCCGTGCTCACATAGTGCGCGATTTCCGCTTCTGACAGCGCGCGCATGGTCACGTTCGATGCCGATAACGCCATTTCAATCCTGTTGTTCCACGCCATCGCCACTGCCGTGTAGACCTGGTGCGTGCGGCCGGAAAGCCCACGGAGCATGGCCTCTGCCGCGCCGGCCGACGGCGGTTTGCCCAGAATGCGGCTGCCCACGGCTACCGCCGTGTCGGCAGCCAGCAGCGGGTGGAGAGGCAACCGGTCCTTGCACACCCTGTCCCAGCCTGCCGCCGCCTTGGTCCGCGCAACCCGCTGGACGTATTCGGCGGGCGCCTCGCCCGGATGTGGCGTTTCGTTGACGTCGCTCGCTTCACCCGCCGCATCCAGCGCAAATATCTCATGCGCCACCCCGACTTGGGTGAGCAACTCGCGCCGCCGCGGGCTTTTCGATGCCAGATAAACAAACGGTATGGCCATGGCTTGGTCCGCCCGGACTGGTAGTAACAGTCTGTTGCAAAGCTACTGC
>PLYG01000282.1 GCA_003153335.1 Betaproteobacteria bacterium
CGTCAGCCAGAAATGCCACTTGCCGAGCGTCTCGTCATACATGCGGCCGGTCCATTTCGGAATCCAGAAGTAGACTGCGGCAAAAGCCGCGAACAGGGCGCCGGCCACCATCACATAGTGAAAGTGCGCGACCACGTAATACGTGTCCTGGAGCTGGATGTCGATCGGAACGATCGCGAGCACGAGGCCGGTAAAACCGCCCAGCGTAAACATAAACAGGAAGCCGCACGCGAAGAGCATCGGCGTCTCGAAGCTGAGTGAGCCCTTCCACATGGTGGCCACCCAGTTGAACACCTTGACGCCCGTGGGCACCGCGATCAGCGACGTCGCGTACATGAAGAACAGTTGCCCCGCGGCCGGCATCCCTACCGCATACATGTGATGCGCCCATACCATGAACGACAGGATCGCGATCGACGCCGTCGCGTACACCATCGAGGTGTAGCCGAACAGCGGTTTGCGGGAGAACGCCGGGATGACCTGCGAGATGACGCCGAACGCCGGCAGCGCAATGATGTAAACCTCAGGGTGACCGAAGAACCAGAAAATGTGCTGGAACAGCACCGGGTCGCCGCCGCCCGCAGCGTTGAAGAACGAAGTCCCGAAGTGACGGTCGGTAAGCAGCATCGTGACCGCACCCGCGAGCACCGGCATCACGGCGATCAGCAAAAAGGCAGTGATCAGCCAGGTCCAGCAGAACATCGGCATCTTGAACAGCGTCATCCCCGGGGCGCGCATGTTCAGGATAGTGGTGATGATGTTGATCGAACCCATGATGGAGGACGCGCCCATGATGTGGATCGCGAATATCACCAGATCCATCCCCATGCCCTGCTGGACTGTCAGCGGCGGATACAACGTCCAGCCTGCGGACAGCGAGCCGCCCGGCACGAACAGCGAGCCGATCAGCAGGATCGTCGCCGGCGGCAGCAGCCAGAAGCTCCAGTTGTTCATCCGCCCGAACGCCATGTCGGGAGCGCCTATCATCAGCGGAATCTGCCAGTTCGCGAACCCGACGAACACCGGCATGATCGCGCCGAAAATCATGATCAGCCCGTGCAGCGAAGTCATCTGGTTGAAGAAATCGGGATTGACGATCTGCAGTCCGGGCTGGAACAGTTCGGCGCGGATGATCATGGCCATGGTCCCGCCGATGAAGAAATTCATCAGCGCGAACAGCATGTACATCGTGCCAATGTCCTTGTGATTGGTCGTCATCACCCAGCGCATCAAGCCCGAGGGGCGGCCGTGCGCGTGATCATCATGCGGAAGGTCGTGGTCTAGTCCGTGTGTGGCGCTGGTCATGGTGCGCTCCTCATTCCTGCAATTCGAAAATTCGTGTTTGCTGTTCCGCGGCGATTCGTCGCCGGCCTGCCGGTCACTGGCGTGCCACCTTGATTTCCGCCGGCTGAATCACCTCGCCGGTCTTGTTGCCCCAGCTGTTGCGCGTATAGGTGATCGCCGCGGCAATATCGGTATCCGACAATTGTTTGGCGAACGAAACCATCGCGGTCGGCTTGCCATCCTTCAGCACGCCGTTGAGCAGAATATGGATCTGGTCGGCCTTCGGGCCGTTGACCTTGGGCGAGCCGTCGAGCGCAGGAAACGCGCCCGGGACGCCTTTGCCGGTCGCCTGATGGCAGGCCACGCAATTGTTCGAATAGACCTTTCCCCCGCGCGCCGCCATGGCGGCCAGGTCCCAGACCTTGCTGGGGTCGTCGGCCAGCGCCGCCGCCTTCTGTTTTTGCTCGGCAACCCAGGCCACGTACTTCGGCTCCGAGACCACTTCGACGACAATAGGCATGAATCCGTGCTCCTTGCCGCAGAGCTCGGCGCACTGGCCGCGGAAAGTTCCTTCGCGGTTGGCCATGAACCAGCTATCGCGGACAAAGCCCGGAATCGCGTCCTGCTTGACGCTGAACACCGGCATCCACCAGGAGTGGATTACGTCATCGGCGGTGATCAGCACGCGGATCTTCTTGCCGACGGGCACCACCAGCGGATTGTCGACCTCCAGCAAATAATTTTCAGTCTTCGCTTCGCGGCCTTCGATCTGCGCCACCGGCGTGGTCAGCGTGGAGTAGAAACCGAAGCCGTCCTGCAGATAGTCATAGCCCCACTTCCACTGATACCCGGTGACCTTGATCGTAATGTCGGCGGCCGAGGTGTCTTTCATTTCCAGCACAGTCCTGGTAGCCGGGAACATCATCAGGACCAGGATGATAAAGGGGATCACCGTCCAGGCAATTTCGACCTTGATGTTTTCGTGGAACTGCGCCGCCTGGTGGCCTTTCGATTTCCGATGTGCGTAGACCGAGTAAAACATCACGCCAAACACGCCGATGAAAATGACAACGCAGATCAGGGTGATGATGGTA
Source organism: Betaproteobacteria bacterium (assembly GCA_003153335.1). Classification (GTDB taxonomy): domain Bacteria; phylum Pseudomonadota; class Gammaproteobacteria; order Burkholderiales; family Casimicrobiaceae; genus PALSA-1005. The sequence goes on from PLYG01000282.1 coordinate 2,379, forward strand.
TGCAGGTCATAGACGTTGCGGGCCAGCACACTGGCTGGTTCCTGCAGGTTGACGGTACTGGCCAGACTCTGGGTAGCCCGGCCTGCGCCGCAGGCCAGCAATCCGGAAAGACCACCCCGCATCAATCTTGGAATTCCGTTCGTCATACGCTCCTCGCCTTGAATGCTAAACCGGTCGGGCCGGCCATTGGCCGATCCCAAAATCAATAACATCCCCCGAATGAATCTTTCCGGCGGCGCGACAGCGGGATGGACACGGCGCTGCCAGCCATTCCGCATGCCGGATCGAAGCGTGGGTCCCGGCCCGGCGGAAGACGGTGTGCCGACCTGGCAAACCGATTGTTTCAACAGCCTGTAGACCCCACGCGCAAAATCCGCGAAAGTGTACCACGCAGGGACCTTTCGCCGCAACGCGTAGCGAGCATCGCCGCGCAAGGCTCTAGCGAGGGCGCGGTGCGGCGGCCTCGCCGCGAATGCGCTGTGCCAGCAACTTGATCCCGCGCCAGAATTTGGGCAACAGCCACGCCGCAAAGCACAGAAACAGCACGAGCAGGACCAGGAACGCAACCGGATGCAGGAACATCGCCCACAGCCCGCCCAGCACCACGGCCTCCTCGCTGAACGAGGCAAGCCAGTTGGAAAACGGCTCGGGGGAAGTGTTGATCACGGCGCGGCTGCCGGCCTTGGTGAAATGGCTGCCCGATGCAATCGTGCCGCCCACCAGACCGGCCGCGAGCATCAACGCCGGATCCACATCGCTGAAGGTCGCTGCGGCGAGCACGGCGCCGGCCGGGATGCGGATAACTGGCGTTACGTTCAGTCGCCCGTACCCGGCCGGGTCGCAAATCGAGGGGCACCTCTGGGGAAGTGCCTTCTCGATCTTGGAGATGCTCAACTCCACCCACGCGCCAAGACGACAGGTTGGCGTTTAGGTTCAGCTAAGTTAGAGACTAAACCGAAACTTGCTCGCCTCGAGGTATTCCTCGATCAGCTCCATGGCGAGCCAGCGCCGCCCCAGACGCTCGGCCACCCACCCGGCCGTGTTTGACCCCGCAAACGGATCCACCACGATATCGTCTTCATCGGTGAGCAACTTCACGAAAAACTCCGGCAACGAAGCCGGGAAGCGCGCTGGATGAATTTTGATCCCCGCTTCCTTGCATCTCATTGTGTACGTATCATTTGCCGAGTTGTTGCCCAAGACCATCATATCGCTGGCAACCTGATCCTCAACGACATTGGAAGGGATCGAGCCGCCGTTCGTGATCTTGTCGAACGACGCCTTGATGTTATGGCCTGACGGCCGGACGGTAGCCCTCACCCCATTCTTTGCCAGTCTGATCATGTCCGCACTGTAGGGGCGTAGCACCTTGCGGTTATCGGCTTTCGGGAACGGTGTCTTGGAGAACCACCAGACGTACTCGACCGAGTCTTTGATCCGCACCCGGCGCACCGTGACCCACTCGGCCGGCATCGGCAGCTTTGCCGGGTTGTGCCAGAAACACTCCTGGGCGAGATGGAACCCGATCTGCTCCACGAGCGCGATCAATAATTTGAAATGGTAAAGCGATCGCGTTGGAGTTTTCGGGTTGTAGCTCCCGCCGATGTTCAGGACAAAGCTACCGTCGTCGGCCAGGACGCGGTAAATCTCTTTCGCGAAGGTCAGGAACCACTCGACGTAGTCCGCCTTGCTGACGTTCCCGTACGCCTTCTTGAAGTGCAGTGCGTAGGGTGGCGAGGTGAAGATCAGGTTAACCGACGAATCGGGCAGCTTTGCCAGCAACTCTCGCGAGTCGCCTAGGTACGCAGCGCCAAAGCCAGTTTCGTAGAATGGCTGAACCTTCTTGAGAAGTTTCTTCGGGTGTTCATGCGTGGCACTGAAAAGGCTCGCTTGCGGAAGATCGACAATTTTATTCATTTGGACGAGTGTAACTAAGGTTGGTTATCATGCGCTAGTCCTACATTTTAGTTAATACATTGACATTGTCAACCTATTTATTGTCAATCGATCCCGCCGAGTGGGTTTCGCAAGCTGAGGCTGCTCGGTTGCGTGGTGTGTCCCGGCAGGCGATAGCCAAACTCGTCGTGAATGGTCGCTTGAAGACGCTCGCTGTTGGTGGCCGCACCCTCGTTCGCCGCGACGAAGTGCTCTCCTTTGAGCGCAACCCTGCGGGTCGCCCGAAGAGCACCGCAAATGGCTGAACAAAATCTCGCAGAAATCAGGCGGCTCCTTCAGCAATCTACTCCTGAATACCGACTTGCGCTGTTCAAGGAACTGCGCGCGACACAAAAGATTCACAAACTCGAAGACGCATTCGGCGCGCCTGCCGAGGTGATCCTTGAAGCGATCCATCGTGCACCTGAATTAACGCGGCGGATGCTCCGCGGGGTTGTAGCTGATGCCGCGTTTTTTCTATACGTGGTTCCTGCTTTAGCTGATCGCGGATGGAAGGACATTACCCCAGAAGGTAACTACGCATTTGACTACAAGCTCGCGGACACCGCCGGGGCCGTAACCATCCAAGTCAAGCTGCAGCGAAGCGAAAAGGGTCGCCCAGTCGTCAAGGACGGCAGGCGTTACGGCTTTGGATCAGAAGTATTCATGGTTGAGCCCCAAAAGACGCGTGGTGGCACTGATAGAGAAAACAAGAAAACGCGCCCATATCGGTACGGCGACTTTGACATTCTTGCCGTATCGCTGCAACCATCAACCGGCAAATGGGACACCTTCAGGTACACGCTCGGTCGCTGGCTTATCCAGGGCAAGGAAGCCGACGAGATCGCAACGATGCAGCCAGTTCCAATGGCGCCGAACGAGTTCTGGACGGATGACCTGGACACTGCGGCGCAATGGCTGCGCGCCGATTCGGGCGCCAAGCGCATCAAAGTAGTCGCCATATCGAAGTAAAAACTGCAGATTGCGGGGCAGTCAGCCGCGCTGCATCTGCCGTGTTCCTTTGCACGCCGGGTATGTCGAGCATCCCCAGAATTCGTTGCCCGCATGCGCGCCACGCTTGGCCGTGCGGCGGAGCATTGGCTTGCCACATGCCGGGCACGCCGGCGGTCCAGCGCCATCTTGCGCCGCCGGCGCGGCTTTCGCGGGCAGCCGTACCGTCTGCTTGTTAAGAGCGACTTTTGCCGTAGCGATCCAAGTGCCGAGTTCCCGCCCGTCGATCAACTTGACGTTACTGCCGCGGGCAAAGGCCATCGCCTCCTCAGTGAAGCGCCCCGAGGTCACGACAAAGCCTCCCGCTGCACCCTTGGCTGCCATCACTCCGTATAGCTCCCGCACCACCTGGACGCTGACCTGGTAGGCGCGCCACTGCTTGCACTGGACCAGGAACTTCTCACTCCCTTTGCGCAGCTCTAGATCAATGCCGCCATCGGCACCGCCGCCCCCCATTTCCCTGACCGCATAGCCCTGCCGACGAAACGCTTCGCCCACCAGCATTACGAACTCCTGCCACGTCATCCCGTCGACCACCTGCGGTCCCGTCCCGGAGGCCGCGTGCGCCATTAACGCGCGGCGTGCCTGGCGCCGCCAAGCAGAAACCGCGGCGCCAGCGAAGCATAACAATGGCAGCACATATTGCCCGACGCTGGCCGCCCCCCTCCATATGGCCTGGACGGTGGCCTCGGCCAGATGGCCTGGCGGAACCCCGCTCGCCACCGGCGACGTGGCCACGGCGTGCAGAAAAACAAAGAAAAGGAGCGCCAACGCCACGCCCACCCACCACGGCAGCAGCGCCACTAAGTCGAGCAATTCTTCAGCGATGCTGCCTTTATTTCGGGCCATTAGATTCTCCCTATTCTCAATCTAGTCGAGGCGCGGTGCGGCGGTCTCACCGCCGCGAATGCGCTGTGCCAGCAACTTGATCCCGCGCCAGAATTTGGGCAACAGCCACGCCGCAAAGCACAGAAACAGCACGAGCAGGACCAGAAACGCAACCGGATGCAGGAACATCGCCCACAGCCCGCCCAGCACCACGGCCTCCTCGCTGAACGAGGCCGCCCAGTTGGAAAACGGCTCGGGGGAAGTGTTGATCACGGCGCGGCTGCCGGCCTTGGTGAAATGGCTGCCCGATGCAATCGTGCCGCCCACCAGACCGGCCGCGAGCATCAACGCGGGGTCCACATCGCTGAACGTCGCGGCGGCGAGCACGGCGCCGGCTGGGATGCGGATGAAGGTGTGAATCGCGTCCCAGACCGAATCGAAGCCGGGAATCTTGTCGGCGAAAAACTCCAGCATGAACATCAACCCCGACACCGTCAGCACCAGCGGATGCATCAGCAGATGCAGGCCGGACGGCAACTGGATGACGCCGAAATGCGCCAGCAGGCCGGCCAGAAACAATACCGCGTACAGGCGAATGCCGCTCGCCCACGCCAGACCCGCGCCTATGGCTATTTGATGCACCAGGTCCATGACTTCTCCCAATTCTCGTAGACTTCACCGTATCGTACGATTCGACGAGATGGGTGTCGCTGCGCTCGACCCATCCTACGGAAACCCCAGCGAAACCGATGATACGACGCTACCGCCGCCCGTGACTGCTGCGACCAATATCCTCGACCCGGACCACGGCAACGCCGTCCTTGCCCGGGCGCGGCTGCGGCTTCCAAGCGTGGCCGTAGATGATCTCGAACGTTGCGGGCAGCGTGCCGTCCCGGCGCATCACTTCATACGCGGCGCGCATGGTCCGCCACGCGTCCTTGCCTGCCAGGCCGCGCGAACGCGCGACATGCGCATTGGTCGACCCCGTGGCGCGCAAATCGGCGAACAGACCGTCGAGATCCCGATAAGTCAGGGTGATGGTCTCCATGTCCATCACCGGATCGGCAAAGCCGGCGTGAACCAGCATGTCACCCACGTCGTGCATGTCGATGAATCGATGGACGTGCGCCCCGGCCGCCTGCCCCCACGCGGCGCGCAGTTCCTTGAGCGTATCGGGGCCCAGCATGCTGAACAGCACGAGGCCTTCGGTGACCAGCACCCGGCGCCATTCGGCAAACGTGGCCGATGGGTCGGCCGTCCAATGGAGCGCCAGATTGCTCCAGATGCAGCCGACGCTGGCATCGGGCAGCGGCAACCGGTCGAAGTCTGCCGCGACCGGCTGCACGGGACCGAAGCCAAGCCAGCGCCGCATCCACGCCGGGACCGCACCGGCGCCCACCGCGTAGCGCGCCCGGGCCAGCATGGGCAGGGCGGAATCGACTGCCAGCAACCGGGCGTCGGGAAAGCGGCCCGCCAGTCCCTTCAGCGCATGGCCCGTGCCGCAGCCGGCGTCGAGCACGAGCCTGGGCGCCAGCCTGAGATACTCCAGCCGCTCCAGCATGCGCCGCGCCACCTCCTGCTGCAGCACCGAAGCCTTGTCGTAGTCCTCAGGCGCCGCCGCGGCCCGCGCAAAGCGGCGGCGCACCTGGACCAGGTCGAGTTGAACGGGTGGGACTGGAGCTGACACAAGCGGTGTCGCGGATTTGCGAGCGTAAAATGGGGCATCGATTGTACCCGGAGGGTGTTGCGAATGCCGGCCACGATGGCGCGCGGATGGCGGGATCGATTTGTCGGCATGGTGCGCACCGCGTTGCCGCAGGCGTGTGCGCTGTGCGCGGCACCGACCGGCACTGCACTGATCTGCGCGGCGTGCGCCGGCGCGCTGCTGCGCCTGCCGCAGACCTGCCCGCGTTGCGCGCTGCCCTCCGCGGAGGGCGGTCTCTGCGGGCAATGTATAGCGGATCCTCCGGCATTCGACCGCTCGCAGGCCGCATTCGTCTACGCCTTTCCGCTCGACCGGCTGGTGCAGTCGTTCAAGTATCACGGCACGCTCGCCTACGCCGACTGGTTCGCCCAGGCCATGCTGGAGTGGCGCGCCAGGCCGCCCGCAGCCGATGTACTGATTCCCGTCCCGCTTGCGCGCAGGCGGCAGCGGGAGCGCGGATTCAACCAGGCACTGGAAATTGCCAAGCCGCTGTCGCGCTGGACCGGTATCCCGCTGCTGGCCGATTCCGCAATCCGCGTGCGCGACACCCCGCCCCAGGCATCGCTGCCGTGGAGCGAGCGGGCAAAGAACATCCGCGGCGCATTCGCGTGCGCCACGGGCCTCGCCGGAAGACGCGTGATCGTCATCGACGACGTGATGACGACCGGCGCGTCGCTGGAGGAATTCGCGAAAACGCTCAAGCGTGCCGGCGCGGCCAGCGTCGAAAACTGGCTGATCGCGCGCACGCTGCCGCCGGCGGGCGAATAACGGTGTTCGCGGTCGTCCTCGTGCACCCCGAGATTCCGCCCAATACCGGCAACATTATCCGCCTGGCCGCCAACACCGGCGCGACTTTGCACCTGGTCGAGCCGCTGGGCTTCAGGTTGGAGGACCGCGAATTGAAGCGCGCCGGGCTCGACTACCATGAGTATGCCGGCCTGGTGGTGCACAAGGATTGGCCGGCCTGCTGCGTACACCTGCAAGGCAG
>PLYG01000028.1 GCA_003153335.1 Betaproteobacteria bacterium
GGCGCCGACATTGAATAATTGAATGATGCCTTTTTCGTCAGTGGCGATAATCGAGAAATTAGCACTGGTGAGAATGGCGTTCTGCAAGGCACCGGTCTTGAGCAGCGCTTCCTGGCGCCGCACTTCGGTGATGCCATCCACCTTGCCAGCATCCTCGAGAATGACGGAATTGCTTCTTTTTTCGAACATGGCCGGCCTTCGCCTAAGGCGTAAAATGATGTAGAAACAGATCTCGCAGCCGGGGCTGCAAGACGAGCACAGGGCAACCGGTTAAGCTAACATCGCACCTGGGAACATCGCCCACTGCTCCCCGCCCCGGGCCGGCGTCCGCCGCGCTTGTCAGCGCAGCCAAGCGCCTACGACCTCGCGTAGTCAACAAAACATTAAGCCTGTTCCGAAGCAAGCGAGAATTGTGTCGCTCTTTCCGACAACCGTACGTACGCCAGCACACATAAGGCGGCCGTTTAGCGCTTTATTTGCGCTTTTTTGTGATGCCGTGACTGGTGGAGGACATCCCGCCTGAGGTGCTGAACAGTGGCGATCGGAGGATTCCTGCTCCCGCGCCCATTCAGTGAATGGGCTGAACCGCTTGCCCGCTGCGGCGGACCGATGTCGAATTCAGGTGCTGCGGCAAAGCGGGAGACAGGTTGGAAAAAACGCGTTACGCTTCCGGGTGACGCGTTCCGACCATCCTGCCATGCTGATCGATTTCTTCCTCCGCCTCAAACGCGGCGGCCTGCCGGTTTCGACCAAGGAATTTCTGTTCCTGCTCGACGGGTTGAAACAGCACGTCGCGGGCACGAGCCTCGACGACTTCTATTATTTGGCCCGAACCAGCCTGGTCAAGGACGAAAAGCATTACGACAAGTTCGATCGCATCTTTGGCGAGTATGTTCGCGGGCTGGACAGCGCGATCGCGCAGAATCCCGAGTTGCCGCTGGAGTGGCTGCTGAAAAAAGATGTACTGAATCTGACCGACGAGGAAAAGGCGTTGATTGAGGCGCTGGGCGGGCTCGACCGATTGATGGAGGCGTTGCAGCAGCGGCTGGCCGAACAAAAGGAGCGGCATCAGGGTGGCAACAAGTGGATCGGCACGGCGGGAACATCACCGTTCGGCGCCTACGGCTTCAACCCCGAAGGCATTCGCATCGGCCAGGACGGCGGGCGGCAGGGCAGTGCGGTCAAGGTCTGGGATCAGCGGGCGTATAAGAACTACGACGATCAGGTGGAGCTGGGAACGCGTAACATCAAGATAGCACTGCGCCGCCTGCGCAAGTTCGCCCGGGAAGGCGCGCCGGACGAGCTCGACCTCGATGGCACGATCGAAGCGACGGCCCGCAATGCCGGTTACCTGGACCTGAAGATGCGGCCGGAGCGGCACAATACGGTCAAGGTGCTGCTGTTCCTCGATGCCGGCGGCTCGATGTACAACCATGTGCGCGTCTGCGAAGAGCTGTTCTCGGCGACCAAGACCGAGTTCAAGCATCTGGAGTACTTCTACTTTCACAACTGCGTGTACGAAACCGTGTGGCGCAACAACGCGCGCCGCCACAACGAGCGCACGCCGACGTGGGAGATCCTGCGCACTTATCCACACGACTACAAACTGATTTTTGTCGGCGACGCCTCCATGGGTCCATACGAAATCACCGAGCCGGGCGGCAGCATCGAGCACAACAACGAAGAGGCGGGCGCCACGTGGCTGCAACGGCTGACCAACACCTATCCGCACGCGATCTGGCTCAACCCGGAGCCGGAGCCGACGTGGCAATATCGGCATTCGATCCAACTGGTGCACCGGCTGATGGAAGGGCGGATGTTTCCGTTGACCATCGACGGGCTGGAGCGGGGGATGAAGGTCTTGGCGAAGTAGAGCTGCCTAATTCAGCGCCCGCGTCACCCACTCCGCAATACACGCCGGCTTGTCATTGCCCTCGGACTCGATGGTGACTTTCCAGACGAACTGCAGTCCATCCTTGACCGCTTCGAGACTATCCAGCGTGAACCGCGCACGGATGCGGGTCCCGACCTTGACCGGTGCGGTGAAGCGCACGCGATTGAAGCCGACGTTTAGCCCCAGGCGACGCGGGCTCAGTTCGATGCACGTCTGATAGAGGTGGGACAGCAGCGACAGCGTCAGGAAGCCGTGGGCGATGGTGCCGCCGTATGGCGACTCGCGCGCCGCGCGTTCGGGGTCGACATGGATCCATTGCTGGTCGCCCGTCGCATCGGCAAATTCGTTGACCTTCGCCTGCGCAATCTCCAGCCAGTCGGAGACCGCAACTTCGCGGCCGACCCAGTGGGACAAATCGGTCCGGGGATCGAGTGTGACCATTGCTTTAACTCCGGAGTATGCGATCGTCGCGCAACAGGGCAACCAGATTCGCGGTGTTCAGTTGCGACGCGTGCCGGACTTCGTCGTCATTGCCCACGCCGCAGACAATGCGCCCGACGCGGGATGCAGCAATGGCGCTCCACGCATCGCCCGCCCGATAGGCCGCCCATGCGGCCAGCGCGGTATCCGATAAATCGCGCCGGGGATCGAGACTGCCCGCAAGCAGCGCAACAAAGCAGCCCGCAGCGTAGAAGTCCTCGAGATTGAGCGCGCCTGCCGATCCGGCGCAGACGATGACTATCGGCTTGGCCGGATGGTGCGCGCGCGCGTGATCGAGCGTCGCTTGCGCGTTGAGCAATGCCGCCGCATAGACCGCGTCGGCGCCCAGCGAATGACGCAACGCCACGGTGCCGTTGGTGGTCGAGTAGACCAGCGGCTTGCCGGCGAATCCTGGCACGCGGGTCAGCTCCAGGGGCAGCGACGACGCGAATCCGGAAATGGCGGCCAGATGATCCTCACCCGCGATGTGATATCCGCCAGCCGGCAGCGCCGCCGCGATGCGCCGTGCTTCGTGCTGATCCTCTGCCGGAATCACCGCGGTCGCCCCGGCTTCGAGCGCCGTGACGATAGTCGTCGTCGCAAACAGGATATCGAGCACGATGACCACGCGCCCCGGGAGGCGGGTCGGGTCGATGTCTTCCTTCTTGACGACGACGTGAATCAGCGGCGCGGGTGCGAAGCGCTCGCGCGCCGAGACCAGATCCTTCATGCGCCGGCCGGCGCCGGCCGCCGCCTGAACATGCCCATCCCTTCCATGGTCAGCACGACTTCGTTGCGCTGATTGAGCATTTCCCAGCCGGAGCGGACAATGCCGCGGTCGGACTTCGATCGCGACGGCTTGACTTCGCGGGTGGTCAGACGCAAACGCAGCACGTCACCCGGACGCACCGGCTGCAGCCAGCGGATTTGGTCGACACCCGGCGAGCCGAGGCTGGCCGCCTTGAGCAAATAGTCGTCACAGACCATGCGCATGGCCAGCGCGCAAGTCATCCAGCCGCTGGCGTNNCGCTGGCGATCAGCCCGCCGAACATTGACGCTTTGGCCGCAGCCTCGTCAGTGTGAAACGGCTGCGGGTCGTAGCGGGTCGCGAACTCGATGATCTCCTCGCGCGTGACGACGTGATGCCCGAACTCGTGCACGTCGCCTGCCTTGAAGTCGTCCAGATAGATGGAGGGCATGGCTCTAGCCGCCGCGCGCCATCGGATTCGTCGGCGGCCGGTCGAGCAGAATATCCTGCATCCGCTTTTCGATCGACGGCTTGATGTTGGGGTGGGGCAGGATGTAGAACCTGCCGGCGCGAATGCCTGCGAGGGTAATGCGGGCGATGTCGTCAGCGGAGAGCTTACCGCGTTCGACCGCATGACGGATCTGCGCTTCGGCTTCGGTTTCCGGCTTTCCCTCCTTCGCGTTGGGGTCGCGCAGCGTGGCCGGCCGGTTGCGGGCCGAATCGGCGATGCGCGTCG
>PLYG01000449.1 GCA_003153335.1 Betaproteobacteria bacterium
GGTGCCCGCGCTGTCGACGGCCACATCCACCGGCACGACGAGCTTGGCCAGCGTGGCCGGTCCGTTGTCGCCGGAATGACCGCCTTCGCCGGTGCCGGCAACGGTCGAAATGATGCCGCCGGGGCTGACTTTGCGCACGCGATTGTCGAACGGTTCCGCGATGTACAGATTGCCCGCAGCGTCCGTGGCCAATCCCGTCGGGTTGGACAGTTTCGCCGCCGTAGCCAGACCGCCGTCACCGAGCGCGGAGGGAAAACCAGGAGCCCCCGCATACGCGGTTATGGTGCCGTCCGGGGCACGCTTGTAGACCCGCGTGAACGTCCCGAAGTACAGCGCGCCGCTTGCATCGAAGGCGAGACTCTGGGCGTTGAACGCTCCAGCGTCTTGTAGTGGGGTATCCGGTCCCAGAAAGGTGTTGAGCGTTCCGGTCGGCGAAATCCTGGCGATCCGCATGGCGAGCGAGTTGTCGAGTTCCGGAAAATAGACGTTCCCGCTCGCGTCTACGGCCACGCCGGCCGTTATGGAATTGAGTTGCAGATGCGCGCTCAGGGCGGGCACGCCGTCGGGATCCAGCGTGAGCGGATACGATCCGGCCACGTTGACCAATTGCCCGCCGGTATACTTGAGCACGCGGTCCGAAAAATAGGAGGCGATGTACAACGCGCCAGCGCTGTCGGCGTGGATGAAGTTGCCGACGCCTCCGTACGACGAGGGCACGGTCACGACGAGCGAATCCGCGCCCTGAAAGAATCTGCGTATTGTCGTGCCGGTGGCTGCATAGTAAAGGGCGCCGGTGGAGTCGAGCGCAATGGCCATCGCCGCGAGGCTGGAATCGGTCGGGGCGACAACGGTGCGGATTCGCTGGTCCGCCGCGGTCACTTCGCGGACATTGAAATTGAAGTCGTCAGCGATGTAGACGTTTCCAGCGCCATCGATTGCCAACTTGTCCGGAAAGCCGATTTGCGCTTCCGAGGCCGGACCGCTATCGCCGGAGTAACCATACCCGCCTGTTCCGGCCACCAGCATCAGGGTGCCGTCGGCCGTCACGCTCCATACCCGGTAGTCAGCGGCGATATACAGCCGGTTCTGCGCGTCCACGGCAACGGCATCGATGCGGCAGAACGGTGCCGACACCGCCGGACCACCCACCGCCACGCTACTGGTTCCGGTTGATGGATCGCAGCCTCCATTGCCGGCAACGGTCTGGATGATCCCGCTCGGCGCGATCCGTCGTATGCGCGCATTGCCGGTGTCCGCGATATAGAGATTGCCAGCCGTATCGACCGCAAGATCGGTAGGAGCGCTGAGGGCCGCGGCAACGGCCGGGCCGCCGTCGCCGGAGAAGCCGTTTTCGCTGTTGCCGGCAATCGTGGCGATCACGCCATTGGCGCCGATCTTGCGGACATGGTTACTCGCGTCTGACAGGTATATGTTGCCGCCGGCGTCGGTGGCAATTCCCATCGGAAAAATCAGCGCCGAAGTCGCCGGCCCACCGTCGCCGCGCGAAATCCCGGTTCCTGCAATCGTACTGATGGTGTAATTCTGCGCCGTCGCATTGACGGCAATCGCAAGCAAGCCCAGCAGCAACCAGCGTAGAGGCATAGCCCTCTCCCCACAGGAATGGAACAGGTCGGTAATGCGGCAGGATTGGAGTATTGGTGCGCGCCGCAACCTTGTCTGCGCACCAGGCGCTCCACTCGTGTCATCGAATCGCACCGCTGCGACGAGAAAAACCGGTGCCGCAGCCGCATTGTATTCACAGAATCCCACGTAGATCTAGCGCGGTCTGCTCGTCGCCGACTTGATCTTATCACTTGGATTTGCGTCCGACAATTAGACTGCACCAAAGAATGCCATCAAGGAAGTGCAGGAATTTCAACCGCACGACCTTAAGTATCCGCGGGCGCTGCACCCGGCTGCACCCGCGTCAACTGCGCCTTTGCAACTTCGAATGCCCGAAAATATCGGTGTTGTGCCGCTCCCCTGCGCGGAGTGGCAAGCAGTGGTCGAGTCAACACCAAGAACCGGCCGCGTGTCGAGCCGAACTTATAGGCGTACCCCACCCGAAGTTACTCGTCACCAGGCAAGGCGCTGATCGAATTCGACTTCCGGTACCGCTTGGGCTGCCGGCTCCCATGGCGGATCGTTACCCGCGGTGGCGGCACCAGTGCGGCAAGCCTGTCGAGCAACGCCAGCGGCGTGCGCGCCAGAGCGCTGGACCCGTCGGGGCCTGGCTTGGGGCAGTCGTAAACCAGAGGCTCGGCATCGCGTTGGTGCAGATGCTCCAGAGCGAAGGGCGGGCGCAGCCAGCCCGGACGCGGCGTTGTCGCCGGCGGGCTCAAATACCCCGTCAAGGATGCCGCAGGCCATGTGCACCGGCGCATTCAGGGACGCACCGAAGCGATGGCTGAAGGCCACTGCCCCGCGGCCTGCCACCACGCGCAGCATGATCCGCAGGAAGGCGCCGGGCACGGCCGCGTCACGGTGCAGGAAATAGCGCAGGCGCTTGGGTACCGACAGCACCCACTGGCGCACCGGCCAAGACGGCAAGACATGCTCGGCCAGAGGTGCAGCCGTTTCCACCATGCGCCGGGTGTTGCACCAAGGGCACACGCCACGCCCCTCGCAGGAGCAGGCGATCGGGAAATCGTGCCCGCACTCACCACCGCGGGCACGGGCAAAGCCATGCGCCAGGATGCCACATCATGGCAGTACGGCATAAGACCACGACCGGCCCCTACACACCCGCGAGCGTCCGCTATCCCTTGTCGTCGCATGACGGGTTCTGGCCGCGAAGCGCCCAACGCGCACTTCGCCGCTATCTTGAAGTTCAATTAGCCAGGGGCGCACATGACCACGCCTTCGCCATTCCATCCCTTTGCCACTTGCGCCTGATAGGACGCAAGATTCGACGTGATCCGGTGGTTGCTGTCGATGCCCCGTTGGAAGCCGTTGTTGTAGGCGCGATAGACCGGTACGTAGCCCCCTGCACATTGCCCGCCCACCGGGGCCGTGTTTGCAAAATCCAAACTTTCGAAGTTCCACCGCTTTTGCGTGATCGGCGTGCTGGCTTGCAGATTTTTCAGGGCCTGGCATTCATCCGGATCGATGGTGTAGAAATGGGAATTCGGTCCGGGCGACAGACTGCCATAAAAGCGGCACACCAGCGAGGGGCCGCCGGCGTTGAAGCGATTGCCGGTGGTGATCCAGCCCGGACCCGCACTGCCCCCGCCGATCGCCGCTTGCTCGTCCGGATTGGCGGTAATGAAAAAGTCGTCGAGGATGGTGTTGTAGAACTCGACGACGACCGGCGGCGCACCAGGTGTAAGCTTGCGCACGCGCTGGTTGTAGGTGTCCTCGAAATAGACATTTCCGTGCGCGTCCGCCCGGAGGGCGTGCGGTTCGCTCAGCAACGCTGTGGACGCTAGCCGGTCATCGCCGTTGTAGCCGATCCTGCCCGTCCCGGCGACGGTGGTGATGATGCCTGCGGTATTCACCATGCGGATCCGCACGTTGCTTTTTTGCGGCGAAATAGTTGAGCCCGCGGAGGGTGCGTCGACCACGAACAGGTTGCCCGCCGGGTCGACGGTAATGCTCGCGGCGCCGCTCAGTTGTGCCGCGGTCGCGGGGCCGCCGTCCCCGCTGTAGCCGGGAGTTCCAGACCCGGCGACAGTAGTGATGATGCCGTTCCGGTCGACTTTGCGCACCCGGCCGCCTGTCAGCTCCGCAATGTACAG
>PLYG01000356.1 GCA_003153335.1 Betaproteobacteria bacterium
TCCTCCGCCGCGATGCCCGATCCTTGAAAGGCGGGCGGAATGGCCAGCGTGCCGACCTGATCCTTGGTCAAGGTGTAGCTGCGAATCAGCCGCGCGAGCCAATTCGAAATCCTGTGGCTGTAGGCGATTCCGCTTTCTTCAGTTGCGTCGGCAAAGCGAAGACGCGAGTTGGCGCCGGGGGCAGACGCCAAAGGAAGATTGGCGTGGGGTCGCGCAGAGGCGGTTGCGTGCGCGTCGATTCTCTCCTGAATCCACCGTAACGCCGCCTCGATAAACTCCGGTTGCAGGCTGTCATGCCCCTGCTCCTTGCCCAGACGCCCCGTAATGCGCAAGAGCAGGACGCCGAACTGGGCAATGTTCTCGGTCAATAGTTCTGCGGCAAACGGGTCGGGCTCGAGGCGCCCGGAAAATTTTGGATTTTCTATGACGTCCTGGAGATAACCCCAGTGCAGACCACCATCGCGGAACGCATCCATGTCGTAGGCTTCGATTTCGACCTGGCGGTCCGGCGCGAGGTTGGGGAAAAAAATCGCATCCTCATACTCGTTGAGCCGATTGGGGATAAAACGCTGCGAGAATGCTTCAACATCGGAAGCGCGAATGACCGGGTGCTTGTTGTCGAGTGCGACGCCTTCCGCGCCTTGGAGCAGATCGTGGGCGAAAACAGTCATCGCTTCGGTAAAGAGCAACCCAAATTCACTTCCCTGTTTCGGATCCTTGGGCCATCCGTGCCGGGCGAAATAGACCTGCAAATTACGTAAAAACACCTGCTTCGACACCTCATTGTATTTTTCGTACGATTGCAGCTTTTGCGCGATGATTTTTTTCAGCAGTCCATATGTCGCAGGATTGGCGGCGGCGGCCACCGGCCGGTTCGTGGCGATGGCTTCCGTTTGCGCTCCTGACATGGCCTTCCATACGCGAACGAATGCTGCGCCGTCGATCTGGTAACGATCATTGCCGCGTGCTCCCAGATCCACTTTCTGCAGTATCACCAGGGTGTATAGATCGACAGCCTCCTTCAATGCCGTCACCGCATCCCTGGACAAGGGCAGCAAGCGGATGTCGGTATCCAGCAGCATGTCCTGCTCAGCAGCCAGGATTGCGCGCAACGCATAGGCCACCGAGGCATACTGCCGATAGTCGGTCGCCTTGATAAGTGACTCGTCACCCCTGAGACGGACGCTCCAGTCTCCGTTAGTCAGCCGGCGGTACTTTACAAAGCGCCCGACGCTGTCGCGCAGAACACTCTCCGGCACCTCATTCAGGCCTTGCGCTGCCGCACTCTCCGATCCAGCGAGCCAGATTGCCGTGACGAGCTTCTTCTGCAAGTCGTTTTTCGCGAAACGGGCGTCGGACGTGAGGGGCGTGCCATAAATCAGGTCCTCCAGGCGTGAGGCCGTAGCATGGCACTTCGGGTCGCGCGCCCCTTCAAGCTCACCGATCTGGTCGATAAGAACCGTGGTGCTTTGCAGCGTGGACATCGGGGGCGGTTGCGCCGCAAATATGTTTGGCGACGCCGCAACGCACAAAGCGGGGCCGCACATCATGCCGCCAAACATCAGCCACTTGCGAAAAATATTCATGGACCCTCCCCCAAAAACAACTGCCGGCATCCGGCAAGGTGCGACGAGTTCCAACAATTCAATTCGCCGCATGCGGAACGGGGAATCATGCCAGTAGGCGGGCTTGACTGGCAATCAAATTATGTTAGTGGCATGCGTTTCGGTCCGCTCCCCCGCTTTACGGTCGATGTAAAAAACGTTTTGCCCGATACGGACTGGTATTGGACGGACTGGTATTGCTTGACAGAGCGGAGCATCAGTATTCACAATAGGGCACGATTTTTGTCTTGGAGGAGACTCGAATGAACGACAAACTTAAGCAATTTCGAACGCCACTGGTGAGCGCGCTGCTGTGCTCTTTGCTTGGTTTGATCCCTGCCGCAGGGCTGGCCATCGTGGCGATCCCCAGCGCGAGCCCAGGTGGCGTCTACTGGCAGGTGATGGTTCCCAACGATGGGGTATCGCTGCGGGTGATCATGCCCGGCGGATCGGCGTTCGAACAGCATTATCCGAGCGGTCAGGCGCCTTGGTTCGCGTCCCCGGACGGCGGCGCACTGCCCGATGGCGCCTATTCGTATGAGTTGGTGATATCCCCCGTCGTTTCGCCGCAGGCTCGCGCCAAAGCCCTGAGCTCAAGGGAGAGCGGACAGTTAGTAGACCTGCCTCCCGGCAGCGTTGAGTCGGGGGTTTTTCGTGTGACGGGCGGTGTCGTCGTGCTGCCGGATCCCACTGCCGTGGAACCCAGGGCGCCTGCCACAAAGAATAAAACAGCCGCGCTGCCGCAGAACAAAGGGACGATGTTAAAAGACCAGGTCATTGCTGATGATCTGATTGTGCAGGGATCTGCCTGTATCGGTCTGGATTGCGTCAATAATGAGAGCTTTGGTTTCGACACGATCAGGTTGAAGGAGAACAACACGCGCATCAAATTCGAGGACACCTCCACAGGGACAGGCTTCCCCACCCACGACTGGCAACTCACAGCCAACGATTCCGCCTCAGGCGGCGCCAATAAGTTTTCCATTGAAGACATTACCAGTGCCACGGTTCCGTTCACGATCACGGGCTCCGCGCCGAACAACAGCATCTTCGTCGACAGCACAGGCAGAGTGGGCTTGCGCACGTCGACGCCAGTGCTGGACCTGCACATCTCCACCGGCAACACGCCGGCGGCACGGCTGGAACAGACTTCCGCTGGCGGATTCACGGCTCAAACCTGGGACGTTGCGGGCAACGAAGCGAATTTTTTCGTTCGCGATGTGACGGGCGGAAGCCGGCTGCCGTTCCGCATCCGGCCCGGCGCGCCAACCAGCAGCATCGATATCAATGCCAGCGGCAATGTCGGCATAGGGACCGCGAGTCCGAATCTTCGTAGCGAGATCAAGGCGGCTGCAGCGGGGTTGCCTGCGTCATCCGGGACAACCCCAACAGGTATTTTACGCCTGAGCCAAGGTGTGGGCGCGGGTGTGCTCGATTTTGGCTTCGGTGGCGCAGCCGGCGCCGGTTGGCTCCAAGCAACTAACAGTGGCGCGCTGGGCACAAATTTCGATTTGTTGTTAAATCCAAATGGCGGCAACGTCGGCATCGGAATATTGACGCCGGGGGCACGACTCCACACAACGGGGAGCGTTCGATTCGCCGGGGTTGCGAACTGTGCTGCAGGCATTGTCAGTAATGCCAATGGCGACCTATCGTGTCTTGTCTCGTCGCGGCAATTCAAAAATGTCGAGGGGGACTTGGCGCCTTTGGCGGCGCTGGCAAATGTCATGGCGCTTCGTCCACAGGTAGGCTCCTACAAGGCGACACCGGATGAGCCGGAGCATTGGCTCATCGCGGAGGAAGTGGCGGCGGTCGACCCCGCGCTGGTCGGCAGGCGGAACGGGGAGCCCTATACCGTAAAGACGCAGGGAATAGTCGCCGATCTCGTCGCCGTGATACAGGCGCAACAGCGCAGGATTGAGGCCCTGGAGCGAGCGATCGCCAAGCAGTAGGCTGCCCCCTCTTGTCCGATCATGAACCCGTCGTTACGTGACGGGCATCTCTACCGCGGCCTTGGCCGGTCATCACCGCCCTGGCGACGGAGGCGCCAGGAGCCTGTCGGACTCAGGATGATTCGGCTGCAACGGCTGCCACAGCGGCGGCCCCCGGGCGGGGGCGCTGCGCGGCGGCCGCGTTGATTCGCCGAGGTGATCCAGCATCTTCCGCACGGTACTCCCCTCGTTGATGACGGCGATGCTCCGCATCGCATCCACTACGCGCAGAAGAACCAGATCCATGCGCACACAGCCTCGGCCAAAACCGGTCGAGCGATCGAATTGCAAGACCAACCGGCGGGAACGACCTCCGACTGGAACGAAACAGGGGAATGGAGTGGGAAGGTCAGCGTCGGATTCGCCGCATCGGCGGGACCCTCGTTACTCACGTTGACCACGTAGTCGAAGTTTGCTCCCGCTGCCACCGGTTGTGGCTGCGCGACGGTAACCTGAATGGACGCACTCGCCACCTGAGCACCAGGCAAGGCGCTGATCGAATTCGATCGCCGGTACCGGCTGGGCTGCCATATTCCATGGCGGAGCGTCGCACCGCCGGTGCGCAAGCCGCATGACGAACGCCGTTCAGGCGAGCTTGATCCAGAGCAGAATCATTGCGCTCGATCGGCGACGCTCTGTTGGCCGAGGATCAGCATGGCGCTGCCGCCGAGCACGGCCGCCGAGGCAACGATCAGCCGCAGGGTGATCGGCTCGTGCAGGAGCGCAACCGCGCCCAGCGCCGCGATCACCGGCACGCTCAACTGTACGGTCGCCGCCCGGGTCGCGGAGAGGGCGGGAAGGGCCGCGTACCAGATGGCGTAGCCCAGGCCAGTGAAGACAATCCCCGTGAACACCGCGTAGGCCACGCCCGCGCCGTCCAGCCGCGCCCACGGGAGCAAGGCGAGGCCGAGTGCCAAGGCAAGCCACGTCGCGCGCAGGAAATTGCCGGCGGTGGCTGCGGCCGGATCAGCCGTGCCCCGGCCGAGCAGGGAATAGACGCCCCAGGCTGCGCCCGCGGCAAGCATGAGGGCGGAGCCGGCGGGCGGCGGCGCCGAGAGTCCCGGCAGCAGCAGGACCACGAGCCCGCCCAGCGCGAGCGCCAGTCCGCCGGTTTGCCGGAATCCGAGCCGCTCGCCGGCCCACAGCGCTGCGAACATCATCGATGCCTGCACAGCGCCGCAGAATAGCAGCGTACCCGCACCTGCAGGCAAGGTGACGTAACCGAAAGTGTGGGCAACGGCGAAAGCGAACAGCGCCAGCGCAGCGGGCCAGTTGCCGCCTGCGCGCAGCCTGACGCCACGCCGCCGGATGACCAGCCACAGCGCAAGCGTGCCCGAGGCGAGGCGGATCGCGGTGAAACTTGCCGGATCGATCCCGGTGCGCGTGAACGCAAGCCGGCACAGTATGGCATTCGCCGCAAAGGCGATCAGCGCAAGCGCAGTGAGCGTGAACAGCCGCAACGGGGACATCGGCGGGTTCGCGGCTGCCGCGCTGTCAGGCCAGCCACACCAGCGCCACCAGCGCTGTGGCGATATTCGCGGCAATGGTCATCTGGGTCTCCAGTTGGTGGAGCACGAAACGCTGCTCGGTCGCGAGCAGGGCCCACTCCGTGCCTTCGGCCCGCTCGGCGAGGCACGAAAATATGAGGTCAAATCATGAATGTATTATGACACCTCCGCCATTGCCTTGACACGCGGGGGCGGCGGGGTAGAGTATCGCCCAGTTGGTGGCACCATGGTGATGGCCGCCTGCGTAGTGACCAGTGATGAATCGTTTCTACGACTGGAGTCGATCATGAAGGCGCCGTCGTTTGCCTACGTCAAGCCCGGCTCTTTGGGCGAGGTCTTCGACCTGCTCGAGCGCCACGGAGACAGTGCACGCGTGCTCGCCGGCGGGCAGAGTCTGCTGGCGTCGCTCAACCTGAGACTGTCAGACCCGGAGTTGTTGATCGACATTACCGGCGTCCCGGGACTGGGAGGCATTGCGGTTTCCGGCCAGACGATGCGCATCGGTGCCCTCACGACGCATCGGCAGATCGAGAACTCACCGGAGATCGCCCAGCATCTGCCTCTGTTCGCGCAGGCGGTCCGGCACGTCGCGCACGTCGCGATCCGCAAC
>PLYG01000092.1 GCA_003153335.1 Betaproteobacteria bacterium
GCGCCATGCTGGAGATGCTCTACGCTACGGGGTTGCGCGTATCCGAGCTGGTGGCGCTGAAGCTGATCGAGATCAACCAGGACATGGGCGTAGTGCGCGTGTTCGGCAAGGGCGACAAGGAGCGCATGGTGCCGATGGGCGAGGAAGCATCGGCCTGGCTCACGCGCTACCTGAAAGACGGGCGGCCGAAACTGCTGCAGCGCGCACAGTCCGACGCGGCGTTCGTCACCGCGCGCAGAGCGGCGATGACGCGCCAGGCCTTNNCACGTCGCGCGCGAGCGCCTGAAGCTGCTGCACCAGAAGCACCACCCTCGCGGATAGATACAGGGGCCTGCAACAACCGGGATTATTCGAGATGGCCTACTTTTTCTTGCTTCTCTCGATCACCACGCCAACGCGCCGCGCGTTACGCTGGGCGCCGATCTTGGCGATGCTGACGCGCACCCACGGAGCATGGAATTCCNNGGGCAGCGCGATGTCCAGATCCAGTTCGACCGTCTGCGTAATGGTCTTCTCGCGCTTGTAGATGCCGATGCGCGCGTCCAGCCTTATTTCGCGCAGAAATATGATGTCCATGTATGTCGGGAGAGATGGGATGGGGGCTAGGGCGGGATTCGGATCCCGCGTAAAATGAGCAGCATATTCTAACAGGCCGTTTCAGAATTGCCGAAACGGTTCCTCATTTTGTAATGAGCTTTAGGGCAATTCAGATGGCGACCATAGTCTTCGTCGTTGCGGCTTATCTCATCGGCTCGCTTTCGTTCGCGGTGCTCGTGAGCCGGATGTTCGGGTTGCCCGACCCGCACAGCTACGGCTCGGGCAANNGGCGCGACCAACGTGCTGCGCACCGGCAAAAGGCTGGCCGCAGCGCTGACGCTCGTGGGCGATACCGGAAAAGGCGCGCTGGCGGTAGTCCTGGCCAGGCATTTCGCCGCGGACTATGGCGTGGACATAACGGGCATCGCACTGGTTGCGCTTGCGGTGTTCCTCGGCCACGTCTACCCGCTGTTTTTCGGCTTCAAGGGCGGCAAGGGCGTGGCGACCGCGCTCGGCATCCTGTGCGCAATCGACCTCCGGCTCGGGCTGGCGACGCTGGCAAGCTGGCTCGTGATCGTACTGTTCTTTCGCATGGTCTCGCTCGCCTCTATCATTGCCGCCGTTTTCGCGCCGTTCTACACTGTCTGGCTGTTCGGCACGGCGAGCCCGCTGCTGCCGGCCGTGCTGGCGATAGCGGCGCTTCTGATCTACAGGCACAAGGAAAATATCCGCCGCCTGCTCGCGGGCCAGGAAAGCCGCATCGGCGCGAAGAAGCAGGATCCGGCGTGAGTTCGTCTCCCGTGATCGCCGCGCTTCCGGGCTTCGGTTTGACGCTGAGCCCGATGCGTTTCCTCCCCCCGCTCTTGCGAGTGGGGTTTTCCTGAAAAACATTACTATAATGGCGCCTAGCCATGTGCAACGGCGAATCGCCGTTGCGGGCCGCGATGGAAGATCATGACTATTCTGATTCTTGGCCTGCTGGTCTTTCTGGGCGTGCACTCGACGCGCATCATCGCCGACGACTGGCGCACGGCTCAGTTGAAGCGACACGGCGAGGGCGCGTGGAAAGGCATCTATTCGCTGCTCTCGCTCGCGGGTTTCGGCTTGATCATCTGGGGCTTCGGCTTGGCCCGGCAACAGCCGGTGCTACTCTGGATACCACCCGCCGGAATGCAATACATGGCGGGTCTGCTGACCCTGATCGCGTTCGTTCTGCTGGCGGCAACCTATGTGCCGCGCAACGCCATCAAGTCGAGCGTGCATCACCCCATGTTGCTCGCGGTAAAGGTTTGGGCTTTTGCGCACTTGCTGTCGAATGGCAAGCTCGCAGACCTGGTGTTGTTTGGCGCTTTCCTGGGCTGGGCAGTAGTCTGTTTCATCGCCGCCCGAAAGCGCGACCGGGCTGCGGGCACGCAATATCCCGCTGGCACGCCTGGCGGCACAGCAATCGCCGTGGTCGCCGGCGTCGTCGCCTGGGCGGGCTTTGCCTTCTGGCTGCACGCCGCGCTGATCGGCGCGCGACCGTTCGGTTGATTCGATTTCGCGCGCGCAAACACAATAGACACCGAAAGGAGCTGCCATGCCTGATCTGATTCTGCATCATTACCCCAACTCGCCGTTTGCCGAAAAAATCCGTCTGGTTCTCGGCTACAAGAAACTGGCCTGGAAGTCGGTCATCATCCCGAGCATCATGCCCAAGCCCGATCTGGTGGCGCTCACGGGCGGTTACCGGCGAACCCCGGTGCTGCAAATCGGCGCGGACATCTATTGCGACACAGCGCTCATTTGCGACGTACTCGAGCATCGCCAGCCCGCGCCCAGCCTCCACCCGCAAGGCGGCAACGGCGGGGGCAGAATCCTCGCTCAGTGGGCCGACTCCACCTTGTTCGCGGCCGCCATGGCCTACAGCTTCAGCCCCAAGGGTGCCGCATTTTTCTTCCAGGGCCAGCCGCCCGAGGTGGCCAAGGCGTTTGCCGAAGACCGCGCCAAAATGCGCGGCGGCGCGAGCCGCATGCATCCGGGCGATGCCACCTCCGCGTACAAGTCGTACCTGCGCCGGATCGCGAGCATGGTGGACGAGCAACCGTATGTGATGGGCCAACAGCCCAGTCTGGCCGATTTTTCCTGCTACCACGCGCTCTGGTTTACCCAGCGCATCCCGCCGCTCGCCGGCATTCTGGATGCCACGCCCAGCCTCTCCGCCTGGATGGGCCGCATGGCGGCCATCGGGCACGGCAGCATGTTGCAGTTCGACGCTCCGGCAGCGATCGCAGTCGCAGTGCAATCCACGCCGGCCGGCATTGAAAAGAATGCATTCCAGGACGATCATGGCATCGCGCCCGGCAGCAGGGTGACCATCACCGCCGAAAGCTT
>PLYG01000234.1 GCA_003153335.1 Betaproteobacteria bacterium
TGGAGGAGTGCGCGCTGATCGACGGGGCGACGCGGTGGGAAATTCTGGTCAAGATCATTCTGCCACTGGCAGTGCCTGGCCTGATTTCCGCCGGCATCTTTGCATTCACGCTGTCCTGGAATGAATTCATCTATGCGCTGANNGGGATGACGGGGGCAGTAAAGGAGTAGGCCCGTTCACCCTGCGGCGAATTTCCCTGTTCAGATCGCCACCGGTTTTGGTGACTTGTTTTTGTCGATCGCCGCCCCGATGTAAAATGGCATTCCCACTTCCCAAGCGAGCCTATGATGAGCGCCAACGAAAGAATCCGGCAACAAGTCACGTCCAACCCGGTTGTGCTGTACATGAAAGGGTCGCCAGCCTTTCCGCAATGCGGGTTTTCCGGCGCGGCGGTGCAGATGCTCAAGGCCTGCGGCGTCGACCGGTTCTATTCGGTCGACGTGCTGGCTGACCCGGAAATCCGGCAAGGCATCAAGGACTATGCGAACTGGCCGACGATACCGCAGCTCTATGTGAACGGCGAATTTGTCGGCGGCTCGGACATCATGCGCGAAATGTACCAATCCGGTGAGCTGCAAAAAATGCTGGAGCCGGCAAAGGCATAGCAAGACCCCGGGTGCGCGGCCCTGTGCGGCCTTTTTGATTCCGGTTACACCTCGTCCCGCAGCATGTAGCGGCGTCAGATGGCCCCGTTGCGTCAAATCCGTGATCGCACCAATTACATGCGATCCCCGTAGTTTCGCACCAAGATAGAGCCAGTCTCCTGAAGAGCGGCGCGCTAACTGCTTGAACCAAAACGGGCTGAAATTGGCACGTGTCGTGCTTATTTGGTGCACCATCGTTGAGGAGATTCCATGGAAGCACTAAAACAAAGCAGCGACGTCCTGTTCATTCTGCTCGGCGCCATCTTGGTGTTGGCGATGCACGCCGGGTTTGCGTTTCTCGAACTCGGTACAGTCCGCAAGAAAAACCAGGTCAATGCCCTGATGAAAATCCTGGTCGACTTCGCCCTGTCGACCATTGCCTATTTCTTTGTCGGTTTTGCCGTCGCGTATGGCATCAGCTTTTTCCGGAGTGCCGACCTGCTGGCAGCAAAGAGCGGATACGAACTCACGCGGTTCTTCTTCTTGCTTACTTTCGCGGCCGCTATCCCGGCGATCGTCTCGGGCGGGATTGCGGAGCGGGCGAAGTTTAACCCCCAACTCGTGGCCACCTTCCTGCTGGTTGCGCTCGTCTATCCATTTTTCGAAGGCATCGCGTGGAACGGCGCCTACGGGATCCAGGCGTGGTTGAAGGCGATCTTTGGTGAGGAGTTCCACGACTTCGCGGGCTCCGTGGTCGTGCACGCGGTCGGCGGCTGGGTCGGCTTGGCCGCAGTGCTGATGCTGGGCGCGAGGCAAGGGCGCTATCACAAGGATGGACGGATCGCGGCCGCGCATCCGCCTTCCAATATTCCGTTCCTGGCGCTGGGCGCCTGGGTTCTTTCGGTTGGCTGGTTCGGCTTCAATGTGATGANNTCTTCCTGCTGACTTTTGCCGCCGCCATCCCCGCCATCGTTTCCGGCGGCGTGGCCGAACGCGCGCGCTTCAATCCGATGTTGGCTGCCACCTTTGTGCTGGTCGGTTTCATCTATCCGTTCTTCGAAGGCATTGCCTGGAATCATCGGTTCGGCATTCAGGACTGGCTGAACGCCTCATTCGGCGCGGAGTTCCACGACTTCGCCGGTTCCGTGGTGGTGCATGCGGTGGGTGGCTGGATCGGGCTGGCGGCGGTGCTGCTGCTCGGCGCGCGGCGCGGTCGCTACGGCAAAGAAGGGCAGATTTCAGGACACCCGCCTTCCAGCATTCCCTTTCTCGCACTCGGCGCGTGGATACTCACCGTGGGCTGGTTCGGCTTCAATGTGATGAGTGCGCAGACTCTGGACAAGATCAGCGGCCTGGTCGCCGTGAACTCGCTGATGGCAATGGCAGGCGGGATTCTGGCCGCGCTCGTGGCCGGCCGCAACGACCCGGGGTTTGCGCATAACGGACCGCTTGCCGGCTTGGTCGCCATCTGCGCGGGGTCCGATGTGATGCATCCGCTGGGCGCGCTGGCCACAGGTGTCGTGGCTGGCGTGCTATTCACCCGGATGTTTACGTTGACGCAGAACAGGTGGCACATCGACGATGTGCTGGGCGTGTGGCCGCTGCATGGACTTTGCGGCGCGTGGGGCGGCATCGCGGCCGGCATTTTCGGGACCCGTGCGTTGGGAGGTGTGGGCGGTGTCGCGCTCGGCTCGCAGGTTGTTGGCACTCTGCTTGGCATCGGCATCGCGCTGGCGGGCGGCTTCGCGATCTACGGCGCGCTCAAGAAGACTGTTGGCCTGCGCCTGACGCAGGAGGAAGAATTCAATGGGACCGACCTGACGTTCCACCGGATCAGTGCCACGCCGGAGCGTGAATCGGGATGGTGACCGGGCTCATGCGCCCGGCACCGGCCAGGCCATTCAGGTTCGGAAGCGCTGTATCCGCAGCGCTTCGGGGACGCGGCGCAACGCCCGCATCACCCGCGCGAGGTGATCGCGCCCCCGCACTTCAAGCGTGAATACCATGTTGACCGCGCGCTCGCCTTCCGCGCGCTCCAGTGAGACGTTGGCAATATTGGCGCCGGCTTCGAATATTTCCGTTGCGACCCGCGCCAGCACGCCGCGCTGATCGCTGACAAACGCGCGTATGGTCACCGGAAACTCGCCGGTCACATCGCGCGCCCATTCGACGTCCAGAATCTGTTCGTGATCGCCGGTTGCCTTGCGGGCAACGGGACAATCGGCAACGTGTACCTGCAGCGATTGTCCCCGGCGCAGCACGCCGACGATACGGTCGCCGGGAATCGGATGGCAGCACTTCGCGTATTGGACCGCAACACCTTCGATGCCGCGCAGCGATAGCGGCCCGGCTTTCCCCTTTGGCGCGCCCTTGCCGTCCGTGGTCAGCGCCTGGGCCACCGCGAACGCCAGCCGGCGGCCCTGGCCAATGTCGGCCAGCAGGTCGGCCTTCGATTTGGCCCCGCATTGCTTCACCAGCGTCGTCCACTGCTCCGCGGTCAGCTCATCGGTCGAAATCTTCAGTACGGCGGCAGCCTGCGCCAGCATTTTTTCTCCCAGCGCGGCCGATTCCTTTTGCTGCAGATTTTTCAGATAGTGGCGGATACGGGAGCGCGCCTTGCCGGTGGCGACGAACTTGAGCCACGCGGGATTCGGCCGCGCGCCGGGCGCCGTGACGATTTCCACTAGGTCGCCGTTCTTGAGTGCCGTGCGCAGCGGCGCCAGCTCGTGATTGATCTTGGCCGCGACGCAATGGTGGCCCACGTCGGTGTGGACCGCGTAGGCAAAGTCGATGGGTGTCGCCGTACGCGGCAGCGACATGATCTTGCCCTTGGGCGTGAACACGTAAATCTCGTCGGGAAACAGGTCGCCCTTGATATGCTCCAGGAACTCGGCCGAATCGCCCGACTCGGTCTGGATCTCCAGCAGGCTTTGCAGCCAGCCCTGTGTTTCGCGCTGTGCTTGAGCGATGCCGTGATGGTTGGCGTCCTTGTACAGCCAGTGCGAGGCGACGCCGGCCTCGGCGGTGCGATGCATGGCGTGGGTGCGGATTTGCACTTCCAGCGGCGTGCCGTAGGGTCCGATCAATTTGGTATGCAGCGACTGGTAGCCGTTGGCTTTGGGGATCGCGATGTAGTCCTTGAACTTGCCGGGAATCGGCTTGTACAAGCGGTGCAGCACGCCCAGCGCGCGGTAACACGCATCGACGTCCTCGACCAGGATGCGAAAGCCATAGATGTCGAGTACCTGCGCGAAGCTCAGGTGTTTCTCGGTCATCTTGCGGTAGATGCTGAACAACGTCTTTTCGCGGCCACTCACTGTCGTGCTGATGTCCGCGTTGTGCAGGTTGGCGCGTATGGTCTCCAGCATCTTCCCGACCACCTCGCGCCGGTTGCCGCGAGCGGCCTTGAGCGCCTTGGCGAGCGTACGGTAGCGCATCGGGTGCAGGTAGCGAAACGCCAGATCCTGCAATTCCTGGTAGACGTTGTTGAGCCCGAGCCGGTTGGCGA
>PLYG01000494.1 GCA_003153335.1 Betaproteobacteria bacterium
CGGTGTACCTGAAGGACATCTGGCCGAATTCGCACGAAATCGCCGCCGTCATGGGCTACGCCCGCGACCCCGACACGTATCGCAAGCTCTATGGCGATGTCGCCAATGCGAATCCGCTATGGGGCACGATCTCGGGCGCCACCGGGCAGGTCTATAACTGGCCGGCTTCGACCTATATCGCCAAGCCGCCGTTTTTCGATGGCTTCAAAATGGAGACCGGCAGCATCGGCGACATCAAGGGNNGACTTCAACAGCTACGGTTCGCGCCGCGGCAATCATGAAATCATGATGCGCGGCACGTTCGCCAATGTGCGGATCAAGAATCTGCTGATCCCGCTTAAGGGAGACGGCACGCGCGAAGAAGGCGGCGTGACGCTGTTCCAGCCGACCAAAGAAAAGATGTTCATTTACGATGCGGCGATGAAGTACATCGCGCAGGGAACGCCGACGGTCATCTTCGGCGGCGAGGAGTACGGCACCGGATCATCGCGCGACTGGGCGGCCAAGGGCACGCAGCTCCTGGGCGTCAAGGCGGTCATCGCCAAGAGTTTCGAGCGCATCCACCGCAACAACCTGGTCGGCATGGGCGTGCTGCCGTGCCAGTTCCAGGGCGCGGACACGGCGCAGTCGCTGGGCATCAAGGGCGATGAGGAATTCGACATCATCGGCATCACCAGCGATATCCGGCCGCAGCAGGAAGTCACGCTGGTCATCAAACGCAAGGACGGCAGCAGGCAGGAAGTCAAGCTGCTGCTGCGGATCGACACGCCGATCGAAGTCGATTACTACAAGCACGGCGGTATCCTGCCGTTTGTGCTGCGGGAGTTGCTGGCCGCTTGACGGCGGGCATTCCTGCTGTGAAAAAAGCCGCCGGCGACCGGCGGCTTTTTTTGCCCCGAAAAGGGACAATGATCGTGGCGCGAGTTGTCACGGCGCGCGGCGGTTCCGTGGTGAGTACGTCGAATCCAGCGCCGGATTGCAGTTACCCAGCTAAAGCGCCACTACCAGCCCGGCACATTCAGCGGCGGCTCTCAGGCGCAGGTCGAATACGGCAAAGCGCAGCGGCAGCCCAATTTTTCCCTTGAGCCACAGCGCACTCGCCAAATGGATCGCGTCGAAACCGCGCAGGCCGTAGATTTCGGCGAGATCGCCGGCGCTGGCCACCACTTGCGGAACCAATTCGATGCGCAGCAAACTTTCCCAATCGGCGTTGAGTTGCCGCAGACGCTGCCGGTGCCTCGCTTCGGTCGTTATCCCGTGGGCTTTGAGCCGTGCAAACGCGGCGCGCGCCTCGGCATAAGCCACTACCGAAACTGCCAACGCGTCGGCCTTGGCAACGTGGGTTCGCAATTCTTTCGACCCTGCCTCACGCACATAGAGCTTCACCCAGGCCGAAGTGTCGAGGTAAAGAATCAACGCCTGTCCTCGATGACCCAATCGGCCAGGCCCACGCCTTCCGGCAGGGCTTCTCCCTTGGGCAACCCGTTCGGCTTGCCGCCGCTCCAGCTAATGCCCGGTTGTTTCGCGAGTTCACTTAAGTCGGCCTGCTGCTTGATCGGTACGATTTGCGCCACCGGCCGATTGTGGATGCTGACGGTGACAGTCTCCCCCGCCTCCACTTGGCGGATATATTCGCTCAGGTGCGCTTTCAGTTCACGGATGCTGGTTTGCATAGTGTGCCTACATTTATGAATATGTAACCACATTCTAGGCGATTGCGGTCAGAGCGGCAAGCCACATTCGGACACGGCCCTGTCGCCGGGCATCAAGAGCGGCGAGGAATTCGACATCATCGGCATCACTTGCGACATCCGGCCGCAGCGAGCGGAGCCGCTGTATCAGTTGGCGCGGTACCACCGCGAGCCCCGGGAGTCCCCGTTGGCGTATCTGTTTGCCCGGCAGGCAGTCGCGATCCCGCGCCCGGCCGACCTGCTGTTCGTCGACGATACCGTCTATCGGTGGCGCAGCCTCGACGAGTTCAGTGTTGCCGCCTCGTGGGTGGGCGCTCTCTCCGAGGGCCGGCAGGCCACCAAGCGGCTAATTGCCGAGGGCAACGTGCCCGACTCGGAGCGGCCGCGCGTCAAAGGCAACCTGCGCTTCTACTTGGGCGTCTCGGGGCAAGGCGAGCCGAAGCAATGAATCGTGCACAAAGTATAGGAATTTCCTATCCTTTATTGCCAGGTAGTCCAGTTCACAATCGTATCGGAAAGTATGCTGAACGAGATCACCTGCATGTACCCGAAGCGTCCTTGACTCGTGTGTACGCAATAGAATTGCAACGGCAACGNNCCGCGCCTGCGCTGGGCACGAGGGACCCAAACAGCGTAAATCCCTGATTTCCGACTTCGCCATCGGGGTCCAAGTAAAACGGGAGAATAGCGGCTGTGTCCATGTCCAGAGCTTGTTGCAAAGGTATGTCAGTCCCGAATCCTTGGAGGAAGATGATATCGGGAAGGGCTGAGCAGACAGGCTGGCCGGAATAAAAACCAACAATGAAGGACCCGGTATCGCATAGGAAGTCGGACACAAATGCTCCCGTCGCGCCGGTTGCCCCCG
>PLYG01000451.1 GCA_003153335.1 Betaproteobacteria bacterium
TCAGCGCCGCGTGGTATTCGTAGAATGCGCGGCGGTTGTCGTCCATCGACGGATTACCGGCCCATGCCTCGGGAATCATCAGCATCATTGCATGCGCCGGCGAGTAGCCGCCCATGACCAGCAGTTCCAGGCAGTTATCGAACGAGGCGGAGTCGGATTGGCCGTCGTAAATCAGCGGCCACAGTTTTTGCAAGTCGTCGCCCAGCACCTTCGAGGCGATGGCACCCTCGCGGGCGCGANNACGTGTTGGTCGAGAAGCGCTGATGTACCATGGCCAGCGCGGAGACCATGTTCTCTTTCTGCAGGTCCAGAAAGTATTCTCCGACCTGATGGGCGAGCAGCATTCCCTTGTAAACCAGCGTGCGCGTGGACATCGACGGCACATAGAATTCCTTGCCATGCACCAGGTTCAACGCCTGGATCGCGTGCCCCGCTTTTTTGCGGATCACGTAGAGCTTGCGTTCCAGTGCATCGGCGTCCATGTCCTTGGCGCCGCGTCCAATAAAGACCATGCGAATCACCGGCTCAACGGCGATCGCACCCTTGGACAGTCCGGCATTTTGGGTGGGAACGTCGCGCCAGCCCAGCAAGGCCTGGCCCTCGGACGCAATGGCGCGCTCGATNNTTCCTGCTCGCAGGCCATACGCGATGCCGGCTCCTTGGGCAGGAATACCATGCCGACCCCATACTGGCCGGCGGCGGGTAGCGTAATCCCGAGCTTGCCGCACACACGGCGCAGAAACGCGTCGGGCATCTGGATCAGAATACCCGCGCCGTCGCCCAGCAGCGGGTCGTAACCCGTTGCGCCGCGGTGCGTGAGATTTTTCAGGATTTCGAGACCCTGAGAAATGATTGCGTGGCTCTTTTTGCCCTTGATATGCGCGATAAAGCCCAAGCCGCAGGCATCGTGCTCCCGCGCTGGGTCATACATTCCCTGTCGGGCAGGGGGCAAGTGTTGCAGATTGTCCACGGCTGGCCTCCTGGTCTGCAATGCAGAAAACGCAGTTTCAGTGGAGGCTAATGCGCACAGCGCGTTATGCCGTAACTAAAACCGGTGAGAATTCCGATGCCTGTTCAGCGGGACCGAACTGGTCGGTCCAGGCGCTGGTAGTAGTCAGGCCCGGCGCGCGCCACATATTCTTTTGCGGCGAAACCGGTTGATTCTATCGGGTTTGCTGCCATGCAACAACAATGGATGGGCGAATCCACGAATTCACCAAAACCACTTGCGCCTCCCGCAGACTTGCGCTTTAATCTGAATAAAATCAGCTAGAGCATTGTTGCTGCTTGAAAAGTCATCTTGTAAGACGCCGCGATGGTCGCCGAGGAAAACCGAATTTTAGGACAACATCATGAACAAAGCCTCCTGGATGAATCGATTCACCAAGCCGTTGGCGGCATTGTTGGGGGCGGCCGCGCTGCTGGCGCTGGCAGCGTGTGGTGGTGGGGGAACGGGGACGACATCACCCAATACAGCCGGTGGGCCGTTGGGCGTTTCGCCCAACGCCGTGGTGATGGATTTCGGTTCCGCGCCAGCGACCCTGATTGTCAGCGGCGGCGTCAAGCCCTACGCACTGACCTCCAGCTTGCCTACGCTGATACCGGTTACCAGCTCGATCGCCGAGGACGGACGGTTTGCCATTTCCGCCTTGTACCTGCCAGACATCGACGCATTGGTGACGCTGACAATCCGCGACGCTGCTCAAGCAACCGTTACGGCACAAATAACCGTCAATGGCAAACAACGCTTGCCATTGAGCATCTCTCCCAGCACCACGGAAGCGGACGCCAACGTCCCGGTGACTTTCATAATCAGCGGCGGCGTCCAGCCGTACACCGTCACCACTGACCTTCCGAACCTGGTGCCCGCCCCGAACGCGATTGGCCAGGACGGACGATTCACGGTCGCGGCGACGAGCGTGCCGAACAATGCGACACTCGTAACCATTACTGTGCGGGATAAACTGCAAGCGACCACGACCGCTTTATTGACGATACATGGCAGACAAGATTTGCCATTGACCATTTCACCCACTACAGCCGACACCGGCGTCGGCGTACCCGTGACGTTTACAATAACCGGAGGTGTCAGCCCGTATTCGGTCACTTCCAGCCAGCCATCCATCATTCCCAATCCGATCACAGTTGACTCCGTCGGCCGCTTCACGGTGCAGGCGGTTACCAATCCCCCAGTCAATGCGTCGGTCGTGCTCACCGTTCGCGATACGCGAAATACCACGGTCACGGCCACGCTAACCGTTCGCAGTCTTGCGCTTGCCGTGTCGCCGACAACGGCCACGACCATCTTCGGGGTGCCGGTGGCCTATCAGATTTCAGGTGGTCAAGCCCCGTACTCGGTGACTTCCAGCTTCCCCACCATCGTGGCCAATCCGACCGTCGACAGCAATGGCCGCTTTACCATCACGCCGCTTATCAATCCGCCGGGAACGGTGGACATGGTGCTCACCGTTAGCGATGCGGCCGGCAATCAGGTTACTTCCGCGTTGCACATCACTCCGACGCCGTTGAGCGTTACGCCCACGGCGGTGACAGTCGCGGCAAATGTGCCCGTCACCTTCACTATAACCGGCGGGACCACGCCTTACACGGTCGTGTCGAGCCTGCCCAGCCTGGTTCCCAACCCGGCGTCGATCGATGCGCAAGGGCGGTTTACGCTCAGGGCGACTTCCACGCCGACTGTGGTGACGCCGGTGCTCATCACGATCCGCGACGCCGCGCAGAATGTGGTCACGGCCACGATGACCGTGCTGCCCACTACGCCAGTGCCCCTGTCGCTTCTGCCCCAGACGGCCACGGTCTATTACAACACGCCGGCCACGCTGACCGTCATCGGCGGCACGCCGCCCTATCAGGCCTTCTCCACCGACTCTGTGGTGCTGCCGGTGGCGCGCAATGTCATTGGCGACCAGATCCTGCTCGCCCCGGCCAACGTTGCCGCGGACACCACGGTTACGATCACCGTGACCGATGCGTCAGGCGTAAGCGTCACTGCCACGGTCACCGTGAAGCCGGCGCCGCTGCTCAACACGCTGACCATCACGCCGACTCCGGCATCGCCCGGCGTTGGATGCGGCAGCGCGGTGTGCGCGGGACAGACCGCCAGCGTTACCGTGCTGGTCCGCAATCTCGCGGGCGCCGGCATCCAGGGACGCGCGGTCAAATTCGAAAACGTCCAGGGCAACTACCAGTTCCTGACCAATGCGCCCGGCTCGCCGGAAACGCTGGCCAATTCGATCACTGTGACGACGGGTCAGGATGGCCTGGCGGTGGTGCGCCTGAAAGCCGACGTGAACGCGCCTACCCAGGTGGCATTGATCCGCGCCACGGAATTGACCACCGGCAATGTGCTCAACAGCAGCTTTGTGATCGCCCAATTTACCGACGGCGCCGGGACGCTGACCGCGATTCCGACAACCTGGACGGTTGCCGGGCCGGATATCGCCAACTGCGCGGGGAACACCCCGGTGACCTACTATATTTTCGGTGGAACGCCGCCTTATCGCATCCAGAGCACACTGCCGAACTTTGTGAACATCGTCCCGACGTTGGTGCTGACGAATGGCGGGGGCTTTACCGCGATCTTGACCGGTGCCATCTGCTCGCCCGCACCTGGCACGTCGATCACGATCACGGATGCCACGGGGAGAACGATTGCCGTCCAATTGATCAACGCGAAAGGTATCGGCAACCCGACGACCAATTTCGACGCAATCGGGATACTGCCTGGTACTATCGCCTCGCCGATCCTGGCGTGCGGGCAGTCGATCACCGAGCAGATTGTCGGGGGCAACACCAGGTTGGCAGACGGGACAATCGTGGCGGGAACGTTCGTGGCCAGCTCCCCCACCCCGGGCGTCACTGCTATCCTTTCCGGCAGGACGATCGTCATTACGCGCACAACCGGAACGACAGTGAGTCCCGCGACAATATTCGTTTCCAACGACACCGCCCCGACCGTGTCGTTTACGGTTGCGATTGAACCCGTTTGTGGCGGAAGCACTCCGGATCAAACGCTATTCTTCACCCCGAGTCCGCTGCGGATTGCTTGCGCTGCCGCTTCCGCGGGATCCACGATCATCACTACTGGTGCGCTCCCGCCATTTACCGCGCTGCCGAGCCCTGGGTTATTGATGGCGTTCGGCCTGAACCCCTTCGTTATGACTGTTACAAGAAGCACCGCCGTGGTGAGCGGTTCGGCATCTATTCCGGTGTTTGTGACCGATTTGCTCGGTACGACTGTGGGCGTGCTGATGGTTGCGCCGACAGCAAACTGCCTCTAGTTTTCGTTTTCGAGGGAAAAAGGGCGCCAGTGGCGCCCTTTTTTTGCGGGTGATGGGCGAGTATTAAATCAAGACTTCCCTGACGTCGTCAATTGGGATGTCGCTGGCCACAATGCCGTTTCCAATCGCCTGCAGCAAGATCAGGCGCAACTTGCCCGACACGACCTTCTTGTCGTGCGACATCAGCTCCAGATAGCGCTCCGCGCCCAGTGGTGGACCTTGCGTTGGCAATCCCGCCACGGTGAACAGTTTGACAATCCGATCCACATCCAATTCATTCAGCCAGCCCAGCCGTGCCGACAGGCGCGCCGCCAGCACAGTACCCGCGGCGACCGCCTCTCCGTGCAGCCACGTGCCGTAGCCCAGTCCCGCCTCGATCGCATGTCCGAAGGTGTGACCGAGATTCAGCAATGCCCGTTCTCCTTGCTCGGTTTCGTCGTTCGCCACGACCTCGGCCTTGTGCCGGCAACTGACCTCGATGGCGTGGGCCAGCGCTTCCGGGTCGCGCGCCAGCAGCGCTCGCAGGTTGCTCTCCAGCCAGGCGAAGAAGTCCGGATCGCGGATCAGCCCGTACTTGATCACTTCGGCGAGGCCCGCGCGCAGTTCGCGCTCCGGCAGCGTCGCCAACGTCGCCGTGTCGATGACGACCAGTTTCGGCTGGTAGAACGCGCCGACCATGTTCTTGCCCAACGGATGATTGACACCCGTCTTGCCACCCACCGATGAATCGACTTGCGCGAGGAGGGTGGTCGGCACCTGGATGAAGGCGATACCGCGCTGATAGGTGGCAGCAGCAAAACCCGCCACATCACCCACAACCCCGCCACCCAGAGCGAGAACCGCCGACTTGCGGTCCAGCCTTGCGGTCAACAGGCGGTCATGGACATGGGCCCAGGTGGCGAGGGTCTTATGCACCTCCGCATCCGGGATCAGGATGGGGACGACCGGGAACCCGGCTTGAGCGAGGGCATTCTCCACCCTGACCAGATACAGACCCGCAACGGTCGGATTGGACACCACTGCGATGCGCGAGATGGCCTGACCGCGCAGCAACTCCGGCAGTGCGTCAATGAGGCCTTCGCCGATGTGGATCGGGTAGGAACGCTCGCCGAGGGCAACGTTTACGATGCGGATCATGGGGCTCACAAGGCGGTGCCGGTTGGCGCCGGCGTTAAAACGGGATCGAGATGATCCCGCAGGAAAGCAAGAACTTGCGCCGATTTTTGATGATCAAGCTCGATGACCAGGTCCGCCGTTTCCCGATAGAGATGATCGCGTTGCGCGTACAGCGCGCGCGCGCGCGCCAGCGGATCGGCGGTCTGCAACAGCGGACGATTCTTGCTGTGGCGGGTGCGTTCCCAGGTCGTCTCGGGGGTTGCGTGCAGATACAGCACGGTGCCCCCCGCTTTCAGGCGCTCCCGATTTTCCGGCCGGAGCACGGCGCCCCCTCCCGTCGCGAGAACAATGTCCACCCTCTGCACCAGACGGGCCAGCGTTTCTTCTTCGCGACTGCGAAAGGTGTCTTCCCCTTCGATTTCGAAAATCGTTGAAATCGAAACGCCGAGACGGCGCTCGAGCTCATGATCCACGTCGACAAAGGTTTTCCCCAGGTTGCGCGCCAACACGCGGCCAAGCGTCGACTTGCCGCTTCCCGGCATTCCCACCAAAAACAAATTGCCCCTACGTAAATGCATAGGGGCAATTGTAACGGAGTAAGGCGGGAAGGCGGGATCAGCGCAGCGAGTTGAGATTTTCCTGCACGATACGCGGGGTGATGAAAATCAGCATCTCCACCTTATCATCCTGGTTGGCAGTCGTCTTGAACAGGTTGCCCAGGTACGGAATATCGCCGAGGAACGGAACCTTTTCGATATCCTTGCGCGTCGTTCCTTCGAAGATACCTCCAATGACCGCGGTGTCGCCATTGTTTACGACGATTTGGGTTGTAACGCTTCTGACGTCAATCGACGGTATGAATCCGCCGCCTTGTTGCGCGACAAGCGTGCCTATGGTGTCCTTCTTGATTTCCAGCAGCATGATGATGCGGTTGTCGGGCGTAATCTGTGGCGTGACGGAAAGCTCCAGCACCGCATCCTTGAACGCCGTGGTTGCCGGCGCCCCGACGGTCCCCGCGACTGTGTAGGGAATCTGGGTGCCTTGCCGGATCAATGCCTTTTGATTGTCGGCCGTGACGATGCGAGGATTCGAAACAACTTTCCCGCGATTATTGGCTTCCATCGCCTGCAGCTCGAGATTGATCAGGTTTCCACTCCCCAGGTTGAGGATCGACACGGCAAGTGCTCCCGCGGGGTTTGATATAGGCAGGTTGACGTTGAGTGGATATCCGGCCGCATCGCCATACTGCGTCACGGAACCCGCAACGGTCGGCAGCAAGGCTTGGTTCGGCGTAATTCCAAGCGCGGACGTATTGGC
Source organism: Betaproteobacteria bacterium (assembly GCA_003153335.1). Taxonomy (GTDB): domain Bacteria; phylum Pseudomonadota; class Gammaproteobacteria; order Burkholderiales; family Casimicrobiaceae; genus PALSA-1005. Next base: position 6,735 of record PLYG01000451.1, read on the forward strand.
ATTCTGGATCGTTGGCGCCAGGCCGACATTGTTGTTGCCGACCCGAAAGCCGCCCAGGCTTCCGAGCCGGGCGCCCAGTTGTCGGCTGAATTTGTCGTCGGCAATCACAATCCGCGCCTCGATCAGAACCTGTCGTACCGTGATATCAATCCGTGCAATCAACTTGCGAATCTCGTCCAGCCGCGCACCCGTGTCCTGAACGATCAGCGTGTTGGTCCGGCTGTCAAACGACGCGCTCCCGCGTTTGGACAAGAACACGTTGCGTGCGCCGCCGGCGCCACCGGCACTTCCGCTGCCGGTGAGCAGATCCCGCAGTTCATTCGCTTTCTTGTAGTTCAACTGGAATAACTCGGTGTGGATCGGCTCAAGTTCGCCGATCTGTTGCCGCGCTTCCAGTTCCAGCTTCTCCTTCGTCGCCAGCTCCTCCCGCGGCGCGATCAGGACGACATTGCCGTTCTTGCGCATGTCGAGCCCCTTGGTCTGCATGATGATGTCGAGTGCCTGATCCCAGGGGATATCCTTAAGCCGCAGCGTCAGATTGCCCTGGACGGTATCGCTGGTGATGATGTTCAAGCCAGTGAAGTCGGCAATGACTTGCAGCACCGCGCGCACTTCGACATTCTGGAAATTGAGCGACAGTTTGTCGCCTTTATAGCCCGGCCGGCTGCCCTGGGTCAGTCTGTTGGGGTCTTCAACGATGGGCTTGATTTCCAGGATGAAACGGTTTTCAGCCTGATACGCCGAATGCTCCCAAAGCCCCTTGGGCTGGATCACCATGCGCGCATTGCCCGCTTGCGCGAAGGTATCGATGCTCACCACCGGCGTGGCAAAGTCAGCGACATCCATCTTCCGCTGCAGATTGCGAGGCACGCCGGTCTTCACGAAATCGACGATCAACTGGTCGCCCTGCTGGCGAATGTCGATCCCGGTGTTGGCATCGGACAACTCGACAATAATCCTGCCTTCGCCGCCCACACCTCTCCTGAATTCTATATCCCGCAAATTTTGCGTCCCGGGCTCGACACCCTTCGCTTCGGCAAAATGCGATACGACCGGAGATCCCGCGCGGTCGCCGCCGGGCTGATCGAACAACGTCACCAACAGGTCCCGGCCACTCAACTGGGTTTCGAAGCTTTGAGTTTTCACGAGATTGAGGACAACGCGAGTTCGCGTCCCGGCCTGAACGATATTCAGACTGCGCAGGACGGCGTCCCCAACTTCCTGAACGGCCTTTCCGGT
>PLYG01000519.1 GCA_003153335.1 Betaproteobacteria bacterium
CCGTCATGGGCAGCAAGAAGGTCAAAGCCATCGTCGTCGACCTGCACAAGATGCCGACCTTCCATGACCGCAAGAAAGTCATGGGCGCGATCCGCGAATACGGCGCGCGGCTGGCCAAGGAGCCGGCGATCGATACCTTCAAGCGCACCGGCACGGCGATGATGGGCGACATCATGAACCGCATCGGCGGCCTCCCGGTGCGCAACTTCAGCGCCGGCCGCCTCGTTGAGATGTCGGAAGGACCCCTCAAGCTGGGCGGCGACTATATTCGCGAGTTGAATCTGAGCCGTGGCGGGCAGATTTCGCACGCCTGCATGCCGGGCTGCCTGATCGAATGCAGCAACGTCTACGTCGATGACAAGGGCAAAGAGATGGTTTCGCCGCTGGAATACGAGACCCTCGGCCTGGTGGGCAGCAATTGCGGCCTGGACCACCCGGACGACGTAGCTCGAGTGAACGCCGTCGCCAACGATCTCGGCGTCGATACCATCGAGGTCGGCGCTACGCTCGGTGTGCTGATGGAAGCGGGACAAGGCGCGTTCGGCGATGTCGAGTTCATGCTGCAGGCGATGGCTGACATGCGCCGCGGCAGCGAGCGCGGACGCCTCCTCGCCCAGGGCGCCGCCCGCGTGGGCGCGCATTACAAGGTCGCGCGCGTTCCCGTCATCAAGGGGCAAAGCATCAGCGCCTACGACCCCCGCGTCGTCGAGGTGACCGGCATTTCCATGATGGTCACGGCGCAAGGCGCCGATCACACTACGGGCAACCTGCCGGTCTTCGATTGCAAGGGGAAGACGACCGAGGAACTGGTGGTGGCGAGCCTGGCGATTCAGATCGCGTGCGCCGCGGCGGATTCCCTGGGTCTGTGCATTTTCGGACGCTCCGTGACGAACGTCAGCGCCGAGCTTATCGTTACGGCGCTCAATGATGCGCATGGCACCAATCTCGATCCGTCCTTCATGCAGGCGCTGGGGCTCGAGGCGCTGCGCATGGAGTGGGAGTTCAACAAAGCGGCGGGTTTTACCGAGAAAGACGACGACCTTCCGGAGTTCTTCTACACGGAGGCCCTGGCCCCGAGCGGCAAGACCGCGCGCCATCGCAGCGCCGAAGTCAATCGGAGCCTGCGCGAGTTGCTCGCCTGACCCGGCAAGGAGCCGCCACTGTGGGCGATGCCGGGCAAGAACATGGCGGCTTGGCGTCACGGCTCGGTAGATGGCGAAATCGGTGCCGCAGCCGCATTAAGTCCGAGAGCGGCTCACGGCGCTCGTGCAGGACTTGGCATATGTGATTCAATTGCTCTGTTTATGGCAAACGAGGCGGATCTCCTTTGAATACCGATACCCCTAAGTCCAGCCGCAAGGCGCAGATTGACGCTCTGCTTCTCAATCTTCCGGGCGTCACCGCAAGAAAAATCAACGGCCTTGACGCCTACTTCGTCGTTGACAAGATGTTTGCCTGCATCAGCGGCGAGGGCATCGGACTGCGCCTCTCCGCTGCCGCTGCGACCGAATTGCAGTTCTCACGGGACAACGTCGTCGCGTTTCAGCCCGGTGGCATGGCAAGTTCGAGGGAATGGATACAGATCAACCGCGCGGAGGCGGCTGAGTACGAGAAGGATCTCCAACTGTTTCGGGCCTCGATCGAGTTCGTGAAAGCCGGCCGGACCCGCTAGGCCAATTCTTGGAAAACCATGCTCGATTGCTTGCGCTGCATGCACCTGTTCCTGTGCCGGAAAACGACGGCGCCGATCAAGACCCTGACAACGCTCGGACGCTACGTGCTCGTGCTTCTGACCTTGGCGGCATGCGCACCTTTGCCGCCGCAACGGGGATATCTATGGCAGCCATCACCCAACCATGATCAGCGCCGCCCCAACTTCGTCATCATCCACCAAACCTCCGACAAGACTGTTGGTGAAGCTCTGACTACACTCACGAGCCCGGAGCGCCGAGTCAGCGCCCACTACCTCATCGGGCGCGATGGAACTGTCATACAGTTGGTTGATGAAGCCGCCCGCGCTTGGCATGCCGGCAAATCCTGGTGGGGCGGTAGCACCGATCTGAACTCCGCGTCCATCGGTATTGAGCTTGACAATACTGGCGACGAACCCTTTGCCGAACCGCAAATCGCGGCACTGCTTGCATTGCTGGAAGAACTCCGCGCTCGCTATCTGATTTCGTCAGCCAATTTCATTGGGCATGGCGATGTGGCGCCTGGGCGTAAGGTCGATCCGAGCCGCCTGTTTCCATGGCAAAGGTTGGCGCAGCATGGGTTCGGTCTGTGGTGCGAAGCGCCACCCCCGAGCGTACCCCCCGGCTTCGACCCGATGCTAGGCCTGATGGCGTATGGATACGACATTGCCCGCCCCGCCTCCGCGCGACAGGCGTTTCGCCGCCACTTCCTCGGCAGCGATGCCGATGAGGAATTGACTATTGACGAACTGGCATTGATCTTTTGCTTGCTGCAGATGAAGAACTTGCGTGACACAGGGGCGCAGGGTGCGTCCGCGGGGGATCGCGCAAATGGGGAGGTGCTATCGCATTGAGGACAATGGAAAATGGGCCAGGCACGGGCATTTTCAAAAGAATGCGAGCACGGCCCCTTTTTTCCGCGCCAGAAAAATCTTTAACCACTTCATTGGCTATGACTTTGCGACAAGGACGAATTCACCCTGCCGGCCTCGCCGTGGCTGGCTCTTTCAGTTACATTTCGTGTCATCCTTCCACCTGGTATCCATAACATGAACGGCGCTGAAAGCCTGGTCCGTACCCTGATCGCGAGCGAAGTCGATGTGTGCTTTGCCAACCCCGGCACGTCCGAAATGCATTTCGTCGCGGCGCTCGACAAGGTCGAGGGCATGCGCTGCATTCTCGGCATGGCCGAAACCGTGGTGACCGGCTGTGCCGACGGTTACGCTCGCATGGCCGGCAAGCCCGCGGCGACGCTGCTCCACTGCGGGCCGGGCTTCGCCAACGGCATCGCCAACGTGCACAACGCGCGCCGCGCGCATTCGCCGATGGTCAATATCGTCGGCGACCAGGCCACCTACCACCGGCCGTTCGACGCGCCGCTCACCTCCGATATCGAAGGACTTGCACGTGCGGCATCCCACTGGGTGCGCAGCAGCGCCTCGTCTGCGACCGTCGGCGCGGATAGCGCGGCCGCCGTGCAGGCGGCGAACACCGCGCCCGGACAGATCGCCACGCTGATCCTGCCCGCAGACACCGCCTGGAACGAAGGCGGCGTGGTCGCCGCGCCGCTGCCGGTCCCCGCGCGTCCGATCGTCGCGCCGGATACCGTGCGCAGCATCGCGCAGGTGTTGCGCAGCAAAGAACCGGCGATGCTGGTGCTCTATGGCCAAGCATTATCCGAAGCCGGCCTCGTCGCGGCCAACCGCGTCGCCCACGTTACCGGCGCCAAGCTGCGCACGCCCACGCAGGTCTCGCGCATGGCGCGCGGGCGCGGGC
>PLYG01000205.1 GCA_003153335.1 Betaproteobacteria bacterium
GGCCCGTCAAGGCTTGTTGCCCTTGCTTGCGGCCACAACGGGTTTGTGCGGTCGAGTCGATTGTCGCGCACAATGGCGCTTCCCGATCTTCACCATTCATTTGTCCATGGCCATCGGTAACCGATCGGATAGGTCGTCACTGTCATTCGGGGACTCGTCGATATATGACTGCAAATCCGATCCAACGAACGGAAACACTTATGCGTGCTGTAATTTACCGACGTACCGGCCCGGCCAGCGAGGTACTGGCCATCGAGGAACTGCCGACTCCGACACCCGGACCGCAGGAGGTTCGCGTCAAGGTGTCATGGTCAGGCGTCAATCCATCGGACGTCAAGTCGCGCGCCGGAGCCCGCACCAAGACGCTGGCGTTTCCATGGGTCGTGCCGCATAGCGACGGTGCGGGGGTGATCGACCAGGTGGGCAGCGGCGTCGACCCCGCGCGGCTCGGCGAGCGCGTCTGGTTGTGGAACGCCGCGTGGGGCCGCGCCTGGTGGTGAACTACAAGACCGAAGACGTGGTGCAGAAGGGTCTCGACTTCACTGATGGCATCGGGCTGGACCGCATCGTCGAAGTCGACCTTGCCGCGAATGTGGGCACCGACCTCGCGGTCCTGCGGCCGGGCGCCGACATCGTCGTCTACGGCAGCGGCGCCGCCGAGATTTCCGTACCGTTTTTCCCGGCCATCGTCAAGCATGCGCGGCTGCGTTTTTTCATTGTCTACAACCTGAGCCCCGAAGACCGGGCACGCGCCATCGCCGATCTCACGCACCTGCTCGCGACAAACAGCCTGCAGCACAATATCGCCGTTCGCCTGCCTCTGGCGCGTATCGCGGAGGCGCACGAACTCGTGGAGCGCGGCCTGGCGGTGGGGAATGTGGTCCTGGAAGTTGCCAGCAAATAAGCGGGACAGGACGCCGGCGGAAGATATCCTCCGTGCGCCGGACATCGATGCGGTCTACATCGCGACACTGACGGACAGTCATCGCGAATACACACTACGCTGCGCCCAGGCCGGCAAACACGTGTACGTCGAAAAGCCGATGGCGATGACGCACGCCGAGTGTGCGCAGATGATAGCCGCGTGCGCGCAGGCCGGTGTGTCGCTGTGGGTTGGCTACTACCGGCGGGCGTTGCCGCGCTTCCTCGCGGTGAAGACGTTGGTCGAGTCCGGCGCGATCGGTACGGTGCGCGCGGTGATATCGCGCCAGTTCGCACGCTTGCCCGAGTTGGCGCCCGCTAGTCCGACACCCTGGCGCGTCAATCCCGCACAGTGCGGCGGAGGCTTCTTCTTCGAGGCCGCGTGTCACACGTTCGATTTCCTCGATTTCATGTTCGGGCCGATCGTCGACGTGCGCGCAATTGCCGCGAACCAGGCTCATGCCTATGCGCCTGAGGACATCGTCGTGGCGACCTATCGGTTCGGGTCCGGTGTCCTGGGCACGGGCCTCTGGTGTTATGCCACGGATCGCGATCATGAAATGAACGAGATAGTCGGCAGCTCGGGCCGCATCCAGTTTTCAACGTCGCAGCCGGTTCCGATCAAGCTATTGCGCGGGAGTTCGGTGGAGGAATATCCCGTGGGCGATCCACCGCACGTCCACCAGCCGTTGATTCAGACCATCGTCAACGAATTGAACGGGCAGGGCCGCTGCCCGAGCACGGGCGCCACGGCGGCGCGCACCGCCTGGGTGATGGAAAAAATCCTGGCCGACTTCCGGACGGGGTGATTTTACGCGGCGGCGCCGCGGCGCGGCTGGTCTAGCGCGCGCCAACGAATCGCGGAGTCAGCTATGAACAGTGGGCGGCGCAAATAGTAGGCAATATGCACAAGAACGCATGATCGTCTAGACTTGCCGAATGGTTACTGAACACCGCGCGCTGTTTTTGGAGAAATGGGATGAGCACTTTGGCAATCCGACTTGATCCGCACGCGGTCGATGTGACAATCGACGCGGCGGCATTGCATTTTATCTTGGCAGACGGTCGTGAGATATCAGCGCCGCTAGAGTGGTTCCCGCGGCTGCGTGATGCCACATCGGAACAGCGTCAGCATTGGCGACTGATCGGGATGGGCGTAGGCGTGCATTGGCCCGACATCGACGAGGATATTGCCGTGGCCACATTAATGCGCAATAACTAAGAGGACTGGTATCGCGACGGGTGAGCCGGCACGCTCGGTTTGCGGCCAGGGATACCCTCGGCTACGCTCGCGCGGAAGCGGCGGCGCGCGCGGCAGTCTGCGCGATGCTCCGCGCATCCACCTGGAAATAGTGCCTCAGCGCCGACCGCGTATCGCTGCGGCCGAATCCATCGGTGCCCAGGGTCAGGTACTTCCCCGGTACCCAGTTGCGGATAAGGTCGGCCACCGCGCGCACATAATCGCTCGCCGCGATGACGGGCCCGCCGGCGTCGGCGAGGCATTGCTCCACCCAGCTCCGGCGCGGATTCTCGGGATGTTCCCGGTTCCAGTCCTCGCAGGCTATGCCATCGCGGCGCAGCTCGGTGAAGCTGGTGACGCTCCAGACATCGGCGGCAAGGTCGTACTCCTGCTCCAGGATTTCGGCCGCGGCGAGGGCTTCGCGCAGGATGGTGCCTGAGCCCAGAAGCTGGACGCGGCAGATACTATTCGCGCCACCGGCCGTTGCGCCGGTGCCGGCCAGCCGCGATTCCCGCAACCGGTACATGCCGTGTTTGGTCCCCTCCTCGGCGCCCACAGGCAGCGGCGGCTGCGCGTAGTTCT
>PLYG01000287.1 GCA_003153335.1 Betaproteobacteria bacterium
GCCAGCTGCAAGGCCTCAGTTTGGTAAATGAGGCGCGCAGAAACCGGAGCGTACAAGGGCGTACGTGAGGATTTCGAGCACCGTCTCATTTGGCAACAGCGGCCGCAGATGGCCACCGCAGTAGCTTTTCAACAGCCTGCTAGGGCAAGCTGTGGCAAACTATCCGGCCTGACAGCAAGGTGATGCCCTGACATGATCTCCCCATTTGCGCGCTATGGTTTGCTGCTTGCCGTTCTTTGTGCCATCGCGGTAGCCGTCTCCGGCCCCGGCTACCGGATGGGCTGGTGGCCGCTGCCCGTGGCGTTCGGCATGCTCCGCTGGCCCACATATGCGGCGATAGCGGCGACGCTGATCGGCGCCGTGGGTGCGGTGCTGACGCGCCGCGGCAGAACGCGCCGCGGTTTCGGCTACGCGCTGGCCGCGATGGTCATCGGCCTCGCCACCAGCGCGGGCCCGTTGACGCTGATGTGGCGCGCCAAGCAGGTTCCACCGATTCACGATATCAGCACCGATACCGACAATCCCCCGCAGTTTGTGGCAGTGCTGCCGCTGCGCGCGGGTGCGGCAAACCCGGCCACCTATGGCGGCCCGGAAGTCGCCGCGCAGCAGAAGAAGGCGTTTCCACAAATCGCGCCGCTGGCCTTCCCCCTGCCCCCGGAGCAGGCATTTGCCCGCGCCCTCGCGGTCGCGCAAGGCATGGGCTGGGCCATCGCCAGCACCTCTCCCGCCGAGGGCCGCATCGAAGCGACCGCTACCACGCCGTTTTTCGGCTTCAGGGACGACGTGGTGATACGGGTGACGGCGGCGCCGCCGGGCAGCCGTGTCGACGTGCGCTCCTTGTCCCGGATCGGCAGAAGCGACCTCGGCGCCAACGCCAGACGAGTCGAGAGCTTCCTGAAAAAACTCGGCGGCGACTCGTAAAGCGCTCGTGACGCGCGTCCCGCGCTGGGCGCAGTGGCGGTAAGATGGGTCGAGCGCAGCGATACCCATCTGCCGGTTGTTGACGAGCAATATGGGTGTCGCGATGACAATGCGTTGCAGCGACCGCGTGAGGTACCGGTACGAACCCGAATGATGGCGGTTGTTGGCGATAGCAGCCGCAGCGGATGGTGCAATAATGCTGTCTCCTGCCGGACACCCTACTGGAGAAATCATGGCCCGCTCAATTCTGCCTGAAGCCCGCATCCATCCTGCCATTCGCGACACCATTGCCAGTTACCATGCCGATATCGTGGGCGAGGTCGAAGCCGCGGTGGCGGCCAATGATGTCGTCGTCGTCGGCATGAAACAAAATCCGGTGGTCAAGAAGGCCCGCAAGGCACTGGACGCCGCCGCGGTTCGCTACGCCTACCTCGAATACGGCAGCTATCTGAACATCTGGCGCCGCCGCAATGCGCTCAAGATGTGGACGGGCTGGCCGACGTTTCCGATGATCTTTGTCAAAGGTGTCCTGATCGGGGGCGCCGACGATCTCGACGCGTTGATTGCGAACGGCGAACTGAAGCGGCTGCTCGCCGGATGACGCAGGGTCCTTCGTTCGTCGTGTGCGCGCGATGATTGCCGTCGACCCGGCGGAGATCGAGTGGTCCGCGATACGCGCGCAGGGCGCGGGCGGGCAGAACGTCAACAAGGTGTCCACCGCGCTGCATCTGCGCTTCGACATCCGCGCCTCGTCGCTGCCCGACACGGTCAAGGAGCGCCTGCTTCTCCACCACGATCAGCGGATCACCAGCGAAGGTGTCGTGATCATCAAGGCCCAGCGCTATCGCAGCCAGGACAGGAATCGCGACGATGCACTGGCGCGCTTGCAGGAACTCGTGGACAGCGCTGCATTGGTACCGACCCTGCGCCGGCCGACAAAACCGACGCGAGGCTCACAACGCCGGCGCGTCGATTCCAAGGTCAAGCGCGGACAAATCAAGGCCGGGCGCCGGCAAATCGTTGATTGAACAATCGGCGGTTGACGCGCCGGCAGCAAGCGGCCGCTGAACATTCGACGCCAACCCCTCCGGTGATGCAAGAAGCCCCGAACGCACCCGATCTCAGCGAGGAACATCCGATGGAAATCAGGACAGGCCGCCCGGCAACCCTGGCACCGCGCGGTATGGTTGCGTGCCCGCATTCGTTGGCGACGCAGGCCGGCGTGGACGTGTTGCGCGCCGGCGGCTCCGCGGTGGACGCGGCGATCGCCACCAGCGCGGCGCTCTCCGTTATCTACCCGCACATGACGGGCCTGGGCGGCGATGCGTTCTGGCTGATCTACGACGCGAAGCGCAGCGCCGTCAAGTATCTCGATGGCGGCGGGCGCGCCGCGAGCGCCGCGAGCATTCACTGGTTTCGCGAGCGGGGCCACGAAGAGATTCCGTTTCGTGGCATGCTGCCGGCAACGGTGACCACGCCCGGCTCCGTCGCCAGCTGGTGCGCGGCGCACGCCGCCTACGGCCGGCTGCCGCTGTTGCGCAACCTCGAATCGGCCATCGGCTATGCGCAGGACGGGTTCCCGGTTACCGCGCGCCTGGCCGGATGGATCGCGGAAACAGCCCCCGAACTCGCGCAACAACCCGAAGCGTCCGCCATCTTTCTGGCGGGAGGCAATCCGCCGCGGGCGGGTGCGAAAATGGTCAATGCCGATCTCGCGCGTACGCTCGAGGCAGTGGGCGATAGTGGCTGGGCCGGTTTTTACGAAGGCGAAGTGGGCGCCGAGCTCGCCCGTTTTGCGCAGCAACGCGGCGGTTTGTTTACCGGTAAGGATCTCGCCGCGCAACGCGCGGCCTGGGGCGATCCGATCAAGGGAACTTACCGCGACCTCACACTGTACGAAACGCCGGCGCCTACGCAGGGCTTCACGGTGCTGGAAATGCTCAACCTGATCGAACCGTTCGAGCTGCACAAGCGGGAGTTCCTCGGACCCGACCACGTGCACCTGCTGGTGCAGGCCAAGCAGATCGCGTATCACGACCGCGACCGCTGGCTCGCCGATCCGGCCTTCGCCCGCGTGCCGATGGACATGCTGCTCTCGAAGCAGTATGCAAACGAGCGGCGCGCGCTTATCGATCTGAATCGCGCGCTGCCGTGGGACCAGGTCCCCTCCCATGGCAGCCTCAAGGGCGACACGGTGTACATCGCCGTCGTGGACGCCGAGGGCAACGCCGTGTCGCTGATTCACAGCCTCTACGGCGTATTCGGTGCGGCGGTCGTCGCTGGTTCGACCGGCGTGGTGCTGCAGAATCGCGGTGCGTATTTCTCGCTCGATCCGAATCATCCGAACCGGCTCGAACCGGGCAAGGTGCCGCTGCACACGCTGATCGCCTCGCTGGGCTTTCGCAACGACAAATTATGGAGCGTGCTCGGCTGCATGGGCGCCGACGGCCAGCCGCAGATTCAATTGCAGACCACCATCGCGATGCTCGACTTCGGGCGCGACATCCAGGAAGCACTGGAGACGCCGCGCTGGCTCTCGGGCCGTTTTGCACTGGGCGAGGCACGCGACACGCTCCATGTCGAAGGCCGCTTTCCGCCAGCGACGCTGGACGAGCTTGCGCGCCGCGGACATGTGCTCAATCGTTGGTCCGGCTGGAACGAACTGGCGGGACACGCGCACGGGATCACCATCGATCCGGATAACGGGATGTTGAGCGGCGGCGCCGATCCGCGCAGCGACGGCGCGGCGATCGGCTACTGACGCACTGCGGAGTCGCGGACAGTCCGCTCGCCCGTTACTTCGCCGGCACCATCACCAGCCGGTCCGTTCCCGATTCGGCGCCCCACGCTTCGCCGGAACGGCCGAGCATTTGGCGGACATTGGCCGTGCCGCGGTTCGACGGAAAGCTCTCGAACTTTTCCGTGGCCGGATCGAATTTGACGATCGCGTTGATGCTCCAGTCGGTCAGCCAGACGATGTCACGGTCGTCGACCCAGACCGAATAGGTGTGCGCATTGCCGGGCAGCTTCCACTCGCGCCACGATTTGGCCGTAGGATCGTACATGCCCACGTGCCCGGTGTTCCAGTAGCTGACCCAAATGCGCCCCTTGGAATCGGACCACACGCGCCGCGCGCCCTGATTCGCCGTCGGCGGC
>PLYG01000030.1:0-18737 GCA_003153335.1 Betaproteobacteria bacterium
AGCTCCCGTGCAACACAGGGCAAATCCGTGACCGACGCCCATCGCCGCTTTCTGTTCGACGATATGCCGGTGCGCGGCGGGTGGGTGCACATCGACGCGGCATATCGCGAAGTGCTGGCGCGCCATGACTATCCCCCGGTGCTGCGCCGCCTGCTGGGCGAATTGCTGGCCGCGACTGCGCTGCTGGCCAACCATCTCAAGTTCAAAGGCAGCCTGATCGTTCAGGTGCAGTCGCCGGGTCCGTTGCAGTTGCTGGTGGTCGAATGCACCGACCTATTCGGGCTGCGCGCGATTGCGAAATGGCAAGGCGACCCCCCGGATGATGCGGACCTGTTGCAGCTCGCGGGCAACGGCCGTTGCGTAATCACGCTGGATCCGCGCGATGGCGCCCAGATGTATCAAGGCATCGTGGCGATGGAAAAGGGAACGATTGCGGAAGTCCTCGAACATCACATGCAAAGCTCCGAACAACTGGCGACCAGAATGTGGCTTGCCGCCGACGGAGAACGCGCTGCGGGCCTGCTGCTGCAAAAACTGCCGGGCAGCGGCATCGGGAATACGAAAAGCAGCGAGGACTGGGATCGCATCACCCTGCTTGGATCCACGGTGCGTCCCGGCGAATTGCTGACGCTTGAAGCCGACGCGCTCCTGCGGCGGCTGTTTGCCGAGGAAACCGTGCGGCTGTTCGCCGACCATGCCGTCCGTTTCGAATGCGGATGCTCCGAAATGCGCGTGGCCAATGCGTTGCTTCTCCTCGGGCGCAATGAAGTCGAGCAGGTGATCGCCGAACAGGGCCGGATCGAGGCCGCGTGCGAGTTCTGCAACCGCAAATATGCATTCGACCGGGCGCGCGCCCTCTCGTTGTTCGCGCAGCCGGAACCCGCCTCGACGGTGCACTGATGAGCCTCTACAATCCGCGACACTTCGCCACTGCTGACGAGCAGGCGATCCGGCGGGTGATGAAGGAATACGGCTTCGCCACGCTGATCACCAGCGTCGACAATGAAGTGGTGGTGAGCCACGTGCCGGTGCTCTTCGAACCGGAACCCGGTGCGCACGGCAGCGTGATCGGCCATGTCGCCGGAGCGAATCCCCATGCTGCGGCACTCGCGCAAGGCGCCAGCTTTCTGGTGTTTCAGGGGCCGTTCGGTTATGTCTCGCCCAACTGGTACGCCAATCCCGCCGGATCGGTGCCGACGTGGAATTACGTCGCCATCCATGTCCACGGCAGCGTCGAACGCCTCGACGGCATGCAAGACAAACGAGCGATTGTCGATGCGCTGTCGGCCAGACACGAAGCATCGTTTCCGCGTCCCTGGACCAGCGCGAAGATGGATCCTCCTTTGCTGGAAAAAATGCTCGGCGCCATCGTTGGCTTTCGCATGGTGGTCGAGCGTATCGACGCCAAGTTCAAGCTCAGCCAGAACCGCAGCAGCGAAGACCGGGCAGGTGTGATCGCCGGACTGGAGGAACGCCCTTCATCCGGGGCCGAAAGTCTTGCCGCATGGATGCGCAAGTACGCCAAGCCCTGACATGCCCACGCACAGGGAACGGCACGCGAAGCGCGCCGCGGAAGGCCCGAAGATTTCCGGACGGACCACGACCGGCGATGATGCGCCGCATGGGATGCGGCTCGACAAATGGCTGTGGGCGGCGCGATTTTTCAAGACCCGGGCGCTGGCGCAGCAAGCCATCGAATCGGGCAAGGTCAAGCACGATGGCGAGCGCTGCAAACCAGCCCATACCGTGCGCGTCGGCGACCGCTATGCGATCGTGCGTGAAAACCTGGTGTGGAATATCGACGTTGCGGCGCTTTCCGACCAGAGAGGTTCGGCAGCGATCGCGGGGCGCCTGTATTCCGAAGCCGAGGAAAGCATCGCCGCGCGTACCGAACTGGTCGCGCAGCGCAAGCTCGCGATGATCAACGCGCCGCAGCTAAAAGGCCGGCCGACCAAGCGGCAGCGTCGGAAGATCGAGGATTTTCTCGCCGAACCCTGAGCGCTCGTCGCGCGCCCGATCCAAGGCTATCGGATCCGGCCGGGTGCGGCGTCTCAATTCCGATAGGTGTTGCCCCGGGACAGCATGCTCAGATCGACCCATTTGCCGCCGTGGTGATTCCCGGGCCCGAAGGTCACAAAGAAGCCGCCGACGTCGACCTTGCCGACGCTCTCAAGCCCCTTGTACAGCGATGCCCGCGTCACCGACGGCCCCGCGCGGCGCAGGCCCTCGACCAGCACTTTCGCGGCTATGCACGATTCGAGCGTCGTGTAGTTGAGAACCGACCCATTCAGCGCAGCCAACGCATCGGCGCAGTCCTTGACGACGGTGAAATTCGCATTGGCCAGCGCGCGCGGGGTTGGCACGACCTGGGCGACGATCGTGCCTCGCGCATTCGCCCCGGCGAGTGACGCGAGCTCGTCCGGATTTACAAAAGACAGCGCAACGATCGGGATCTGCCTGCCCTTGTCCGCCATCATCCTGAGCAGGTCCACGACTGGCGGCGACTGGGTGGTCGCCAGGATGTAGTGCGGACTGTCGGCCATCAAGGCTTCGAGCGCGGGGGCTTCGACCTTCGCACCACGCTTGACGGCAACGCCTTTGGGCTTTGCGCCGCCAGCGGCGACGACAGCGGCCGCGACTGTTTCATAGTTATTCTTGCCGACATCGTCGTCGTAGTACAGCACGACCGTCTTGGTCGCGCCGACCGATTTCTGGTGGGCAACGATGCGCTCGGTCTCGTCCTTGTACGACGCCCGTATGGTGAAGACCGCCGGCTTGTCGCGAATCGATAATGAGCCGGTGAACGGCGCGAAAAACGCCATACCGGCCTTCTCTGCGATCGGAATCGCATTGACCGACAACGTCGCGCTGGCGTAGCCGAACAGCGCCACCGCCCCACGCTCGGCGACCAGGCTCTGCGTGTTTTCCGCGGCGCGCGTCTTGTCGTTGGCATCGTCCAGGGTGACGAGTGTGATCCGTTTGCCATTGACGCCGCCGGCGGCATTGACGCGTTCAAACCACGCGCTGGCCCCATCACGGATGTCCCGCCCGATGTCCGCCGCGGGTCCGCTTAGCGGCGCGGATTGGCCGATTACGATGTTCTGCGCGATGGCAGAACCACCAGCCGCCAAAAATGCCAATAGTGCACTCACGCCCAAAAAACGCATTTGTCTCCCCTCGTAATTCCTTGCCGTGTAGTGTAATACGATAATCGATGCTCGTCGCGTTGCGCAACATCGGTTGCATCCCGATTGAGGTACAAGGCGGATCAAATGCAGTGAGGAACGCAGATCGCGCAGCAAGGATTGATTCCCATTGCAGCCCCGCTACGTGCTGTGATACGATTTCTTCAGGAGATGGCATTCCTCCTTTAACCGCCGTGAGGGCTGATGATGCCTACAGAATGAATGTTGATCATTCAGTGGGTGCCACTTGCACATTTTCGCAACTCCGATCTCCGACGCAACCGTATTATCCAGCCGATTCTCCGCGCGGCCATTTCAGCTTTCCCACGGCCCGCCTCGCGGCAAAGACCGCAGCCGCCGCCATTGTTCCCCTTCTCCTGAACGCGGCGAGTACACCTTGCGTCGAGCACGTCTTGGCGGCATGACTGTCATTTTCGGCTATGCCCGCGCGCCCACCTGAACCGAACCGACTTGCAACTGCGTATCCTGGGAAAAAATGTGGAATTCAATAGCTGCGATCTCGATCGGTGCGTCCGGCGGCGCGTTGCTGTGTATCGCTTTGATGGTTTGGTGGCGCAGTTCATGAAACGCGAGGAGAACACAATGAATGGCTTTCAGATCACTTTCTTTACCCAGCAGGATCGTCGCCATCACGGCAAGCTCCTTACGCAATGGCTGATGGAACAGGCAAAGGCCATGGACATTCACGGCGCGACGATGATCGGCGCCACCGAGGGGTTCGGCCACCATGGCCGCTTCCATTCCGTCCATTTCTTCGACATGGCGGATCAGCCTGTCGAAATTGTGATGGCGGTCACGGTAGAAGAGGCGGACCGGCTTTTTGCACTTCTGCGGTCCGAGAAAATCCGGATCGTTTACGCAAAAACCCCTGTCGAATTCGGCATCCTCGGAGAAGAAGAGTGAGTACACGGTGCCATAGATCACTGATTGACACCGCGGCACTCAATGACATCGGCGGCAACGATGGAGCACTGCCGTCGAGAAGATTAGAGCGGTCACTTTGCCATGCGCGCGGCCTGCTTCGTGGCGACGTATTCATCCAATCGCGCATCGAGGTCGACCATGACTGAGATCTGGGCGCAGGCAGCTCTATGGTTGGGTCTGGCGTTGGTGGCGACGCTGATTTCGATCTGGCTGCGCATCGCGACCGCGCTTTCGGAAATAGTCGTCGGTACGATTGCCCAAGTCATCATAGGCGCCATAGCCGGGTCTGCCCTGCTGGCCGGGGACAGTTCCTGGATCAAATTTCTGTCGGGGGCGGGGGCTATCCTGCTGACATTCCTTGCCGGGGCCGAGCTGGACCCAGTCGTCCTGCGCAAACAATGGAAGCAAACCATAGCGATCGGCTGGTTCAGCTTTCTCGCGCCGTTTCTCGGCTGCGCGGCAATTGCGAAGTGGATCCTCGGCTGGTCCACCGATGCCAGTTGGCTGGCCGGTGTCGCCATGTCCACTACTTCGGTCGCGGTCGTCTACGCTGTGATGCTCGAGTTCGGGCTGAACAAGACCGAGTTCGGCAAGACGATACTGGCCGCGTGCTTCATCACTGATCTGGCCACCGTGCTCGCGCTCGGATTCATTTTCGCGCCCTTCACGGGCAGGACGGTCGCCTTTGCGGGCTTCGGAACGCTGGCATTCGTCGTGTTGCCGTGGCTGACACCGTGGTTTTTCAAAAAATATGGCAATCGCCCTTCCGAACTGGAAGCCAAATTTCTAATGCTCTGTCTGTTCGGCCTCGGCGCGCTCGCAACATGGGCGGACAGTGAGGCCGTTTTGC
The DNA here is from genome assembly GCA_003153335.1 of Betaproteobacteria bacterium. Classification (GTDB taxonomy): domain Bacteria; phylum Pseudomonadota; class Gammaproteobacteria; order Burkholderiales; family Casimicrobiaceae; genus PALSA-1005. The sequence goes on from PLYG01000030.1 coordinate 4,981, forward strand.
CTGCCTATCTTTTCGGCATGGTGCTCGCCGGTACCGTGGGCAAAGACCATGCGTTGATTCGCCGGCTTCGCACCCTCACCTTTGGCCTGTTGACACCCTTCTACTTCATCCGAGCCGGTGCGCTGGTGTCGCTTCCCGCGCTCGTCGCGGCGCCTGCGGCGTTCATTGCTCTCCTTGTTGGCAAAATGCTGGCCAAGTTCGCAGGGGTCTATCCGATCGGAAGTCACTACCTGAAGGATCGAAAGGAGGTCATGTACACGACTTTGCTCATGTCGACAGGCCTTACGTTCGGCACGATTTCCTCCCTGTTCGGCCTCTCCCACAGCATCATCGATCAGGGACAGTATTCGGCGCTCGTCGCCGCGGTCATCGGCAGCGCGGTGGTCCCGACGCTCATCGCCAACGCATTCTTTCTTCCCAAACACTTGCTGCGCGGACCGGAGCCCGAAGACGGAGCGGCTCCGGCAGCCACGCCGAACATCAAAAGGAGCTCTGGATGATCACGAGATTGCTGCTTGCTTACGATGGCTCGGAGCCGGCGATGCGAGCCTTCGAGTTTGCGCTTGACCTGGCACGCCACTACCACGCGCCGTTGCACTTGCTTGCGGTCGTGCGCCCACCGGACTTCGGCACGGAGGTGGAAACCGAAGCGATAATCGAACAATCGCGCCATCACTATCGCCACCTCCTTCAAAAGCTTTCAGCACGCTTGCAGAACGAACCGATCGAAGCAGTCAGCGAAATCGTGGTTGGGCATCCGGCGGAACAAATCCTCCACTACGCCGACCGTCATCATATCGATCACATCGTCGTCGGACACCGGGGACGTACGATATTCGGGCGATTGCTCATTGGCTCAGTTGCCCGCCAGGTAATCGCTTACGCAAACTGCGCAGTGACGGTCGTGAGGAGCTGACACGATGATTGGCCCTGAGAATCGGCTGCCGACCTGTCAGATATCAGCGACGCGACGCGTCAGTGATTAAGAATCTTGCTCAAGAAGTCCTTGGTCCGGTCGCTCTTCGGATTGGTGAAGAACTCCTGCGGTGTGTTCTGCTCGATGATCTGGCCCTGATCCATGAAAATCACCCGGTCCGCAACCGATTTGGCAAAGCCCATTTCGTGGGTGACGCAAAGCATCGTGATACCCAGGTTTGCCAGTTCGATTATCACGTCCAGCACTTCCTTGATCATTTCGGGGTCGAGCGCCGACGTGGGCTCGTCGAACAGCATGATCTTCGGGTTCATGCANNGCTGCTGCTGGCCGCCCGACAACTGCAGCGGATATTTCTTCGCCTGCTCGGCGATGCGCACCCGATTCAACTGCTGCATCGCGCGCTCCTCCGCTTCCTTCTTGGGAATCTTGCCCACCCACATCGGAGCCAGCGTCAGATTCTCGAGGACAGTCAGATGTGGAAACAGGTTGAATTGCTGGAACANNTGCAGCGGATCATCGTCGATTTGCCGGACCCGGACGGGCCGCAGATGACAATGCGCTCGCCCTTCCTGACGGACAGGTCGATGTCGCGCAACACGTGGAACTGACCGTACCACTTGTTGACCTTCTCGAAGCTGATGATGATTTCTTCAGTCATGTTCGTGCCGTCAGGTTGGTCTTCAAGCGGGTCCCTTCACCGCGTATTGCTCACATTCAACTGCCGTTCTATCCACTGGCTGTAACGCGACATCGCGAAGCAGCCGATCCAGTAAATGGCGGCAATGAAAAGGTAACCTTCCAGGTAGAACTGCCGCCAGTTCGCATCGCCGCCCAGCGCGAGAGCGAGCGAGCCGGTCAGGTCGTACAGGCTGACGATGGTGACCAGCGAGGTGTCCTTGAAGGTGCTGATGAAGCTGTTCATGATCGAGGGCACCACCAGGCGCAGCGCCTGCGGCAGGACGATCTTCCTCTGGGTTTGCCAGTACGACAGCCCGAGCGACGCGGCTGCCTCGACCTGGCCGTTGGGGATCGCCTGCAGCCCGCCGCGCACAACCTCCGCGAGATACGCCGCCGCAAACAGCGTGATACCGACAAACACGCGGATCAGCACATCCACCTGCGTTCCCTGCGGCATGAACAACGGGAACATGAACGACGCCATGAACAACACTGAAATCAGCGGCACGCCGCGGATCAATTCAACATAGACGATGCACAGCGAGCGAATCGCGGGAAGACCGGAGCGCCGGCCCAGCGCGACCAGAACGGCCAGTGGAAACGCGCAGGCGATGCCCAGTGTGGAGAGCATCATGGTCAGCGGGAGGCCGCCCCAGCGCGAAGTCTCAACCGGGGTCAGACCGAACAAACCGCCGCGCATCAAGATGAAAAACGCGGCCAGCACGGCGGCCCACGCGACGATCAGCCACTTGCTCCACAGCGGACGGGTGCAACTGGCCACCAGCAACACGATCATCAGCAACGTGGCGATCAGCGGCCGCCATTGCTGATCGAACGGATAGCGGCCGAAAATAATCAGCCGATACTTTTCCGCGATCACGCCCCAGCACGCGCCGGTACCGGAGACCTCGCGGCAGGCGTCGTTATCGGGCTTGAATACGGCGTGGATCAACCCCCACTCGACAATGGCGGGAATGAGATACACAAACAGCGCAAGTATCGCCAGCGTGGCGATCGAACTCGTCCAGTCGGCGAACAGGTTGAGGCGCAACCAGGCTACCGTCCCCGTCATTTTTTCCGGCGCGGGGCGCGACGGAATCGGCTTGAAGGTGTGGGCGACACTCATGGGGCTGCCCCTCTCACCGTTCCTTGATCGCTGCGCGGGCGTTGTACCAGTTCATCAGCGCGGCCGTTGTCAGCGACAGTGTCAGATAGACCGCCATGATGATTGCGATGCACTCCACGGCACGGCCCGTCTGGTTCAACGAGGTGTTGGCAATCGACACCAGGTCCGGATAGCCGATGGCCACCGCCAGCGAAGAATTCTTGGTCAGATTGAGGTATTGATTGGTCATCGGCGGAATGATCACGCGCAACGCCTGCGGCAGCAGAACGAGCTTGAGCTGTTGACCGCGCGACAAGCCCAGCGCAGACCCGGCATCGGTCTGTCCCCAGGCCACGGACTGAATCCCGGAGCGGACGATTTCCGCGACGAACGCCGCGGTGTAGATGGTGAGCCCGATCATCACCGCGAGAAACTCCGGCGTGACCGCGCCTCCACCCGAGACATTCATTTCGGTCTTTTCGGGGAATTCCAGTGCGGTGGGTGCGCCGCCAGCGGCCCAGCCAATCAGGCCGCAACCGATCACTATCGCCAGCGACGGCCATAACGTCGCCCGCGGAATGCCGGTGCGCTCGAATTGCGCCCACGCCCAGCGGCGATAAAACCAACTGACGACCAGACCGACAACCATGCCCGCTGCGGCCAACGCCTGACCGAAACCCCATTCGGGAATGGGAAACGACATCCCGCTCTTGCTCACATACATGCCCGGCCCGAGGTGCAGCGCGTCGGACACCGGCGGCAGCACCGTGGTCAGGATGAAGTACCACATCAACAACTGGATCAGCACGGGAATGTTGCGGAACAGCTCGACATACCAGGTGCACACGCCGCGCAGCAGGAAATTCCTGGACAGCCTGCCGATCCCGATCAGCGCGCCAAGTATGGTCGTGAAAAATATGCCGATGATCGCAACGCGGAGCGTGTTCGACAGCCCGACCAGAAAGGCCTTCCAATACGGATTGCTCGAATCGAATTCAATGATGGACTCGCCGATGTCGAAGCCGGCCGGCTGCAGGAGGAATCCAAACCCGCTCTGGATGCCGCGCACCCGCATGTTTTCGAGCGTATTGGAGGCAAGCCACCACACCGCAAAGGCGAGCAGCCCAACGGCAATCAACTGATAGATGATGCCGCGGAATGCCTGGCTGCGCCAGGACCAGTCGCGCTTCTTCGGGGCGAGTCTTTCGGCCATGTGCGAGCCTCATCGTTGAGGTTGGAGAACGAACAACCGTTACGTCGGACAGCCGACCCAACTGCAATCTCGTCAGCACAGCGCCGCGGAATGTATTGCCACGCGGATGACACGCTGCCGCTCCGCCGGCGGAACGGGCGGAGCGGCAGTCAACCTTCCTAGCGAATCGGCATCGCGTACTGAATGCCGCCCTTGTTCCACTGGTTGTTCAGGCCGCGCGGCAGCTTGAGTGCGGACTTGGGACCCACGTTGCGCTCGAAGATCTCGCCGTAGTTGCCGACGGCCTTGATCGCCCGATACGCCCAGTCCTTGTCCAGCCCCAGCAATTTACCGGTGTCTTCGGAGGTGCCGAGAATGCGCATGACGACCGGATCTGTGCTCGTCTTCATCTGGTCGGCGTTTTCCTGCGTGATCCCGTATTCCTCGGCTTCGAGCAGCGCGTAGACGACCCATTTGACGATCGCATAGAACTCCTCGTCGCCGCGGCGGACCATCGGGCCCAGCGGCTCCTTGGAAATCAGTTCGGGCAGGATCACGTAGTCTTCGGGATTCTTGGCTTCCTTGTTGCGAATCGACGCAAGACCTGAGGCATCGGTGGTGTATGCCTGGCAGCGGCCGGAGAAAAACGCCTTGACCGACGCTTCGAAGCCGTCGAATACTACCGGCTTGATCTTGATGTTCTGACCCTTGAAGTAGTCGTTCAGGTTCTTCTCGGTGGTCGTGCCCGACTGCACGCAGACTTCGGCATTCTTCAGTTGCTTGGCGCTGGTGATCTTGGACTTCTTGGTCACCATGAACCCCTGGCCGTCATAATACGTAGGCGTCGTGGACAACAACCCAAGCGATGCATCGCGGGTCAGCGTGAACGTCGTGTTGCGCGATAGCACGTCGACTTCACCCGACTGCAGCGCGGTAAACCGTTGCTGCGCGTTCAGCGGCGCCCATTTGACCTTGGTCGCATCGGAAAGCAGTGACGCTGCAATGGCTTTGCAGATGTCGACATCCAGGCCGGCCCAGTTGCCCTGGCTATCGGCAGCCGAGAATCCGGCGAGACCGGTGTTGACGCCGCAGACCAGTTGTCCGCGCGCCTTGATGGCATCGATAGTCTTGCCGGCCAGTGCGGGCGTCGCGACGGCCAGCGATAGCAGTCCGGCCATAATGCCGGTGAGTGTCAGGGATTTACGAAAGCGCATGATTCCTCCAAACGGACGTGGTTAAACGGATTCTGTCACCGGCCTGACCTTGCTGGCGCCACTGCGGACGGCTTTGACGGCCTGCTGCTACGCATTCTAACCCAAACGTTGCTTGTTGCAAGTTGTGGCCACCGATTACAATTCTTCCCTCGGTTCCGACACTAAGCACAATCCATTCCGGGAGGGAGACCAAGCATGAGCGTCGATCGTTATGCCGATATTTACGGCGCCTTTCGCTGGGAAGTTCCCCGTGAATTCAATATCGGCCAGGCGTGTTGCGGCCGGTGGGCACGCGACCGCTGGCGCTTCGCCCTCTATTACGAGGATGAGGCCGGGAGGACCGCCAAGTACACGTTCTGGGACATTCAACAGGATGCCAACCGGCTGTCAAATGTTCTCGCGGCGCTGGGCATCGCCCGCGGCGACAAGGTCGCGATCATGCTGCCGCAGCGCCCCGAAACGGTGATCGCGCATATCGCGGTGTACCAGATGGGTGCGGTGGCGTTGCCGCTTTCTTTCCTGTTCGGTCCCGATGCGCTCGAGTACCGGCTCAACAATTCCGATACCATGGTGGCGATCGTTGATGAAGCGTCGCTTCCCAACCTGATTCCGGTGCGCGACCGGTGTCCCCGGCTGCAGCATGTGATTGCGGTAGATGGCGCGCGTGAATCGTTTACGGCGCCCTGGGAAGAACTCCTGGCCAAAGCCTCGCGCCGATTCGACCCGGTGACCACGCTGGCCACCGATCCGGCGATGCTCATCTATACCAGCGGCACCACCGGCCCCCCCAAGGGCGCGCTGATGCCGCAGTCGTGCATGATCGGCAACATGCCCGGGTTCACCTACTCTCATGATCAATTTCCGCAAGCCGGCGATCTGTTCTGGTCGCCCGCCGACTGGGCGTGGACCGGGGGGTTGATGGACGCGCTGATGCCCACGCTCTACTGCGGCTATCCGATACTGGGGTATCGCGGACGGTTCGATCCGGAAAAGGCGCTGTGGCTGATGCAGAAATACCAGGTGACCAGCAGCTTCCTTTTTCCCACTGCGCTGAAAATGATGATGAAAGCGGTGCCGGAGCCAGGCGCGCGCTACGACCTCGGCCTGCGTTCGATCATGAGCGGCGGCGAAGCGGTGGGCACGGCGGTGTTCGACTGGGCGCGCCACCACCTGGGCGTCACCGTCAACGAAATGTTCGGCCAGACGGAGATGAACTACGTGGTCGGCAACTCGCATACCCTGTGGCCGGCGAAGCCGGGCTCGATCGGCCGGCCGTATCCTGGGCATCGGATCACGCTGATCGACGACGCCGGCAACGAAGTGCCGCAGGGCGAAGTGGGCGAAGTCGCAGTGCACAGGATCGCGCCCGACGGCACGCCGGATCCCGTTTTTTTCATCGAGTACTTCAAGAATCCAGACGGCACGCGCAACAAATTCACCGGCCCCGACAACGGCTGGTCGCGCACCGGGGACGAAGCAAGAATGGACGCGGACGGCTACCTTTGGTACCAAGGCCGCGCCGACGACATGTTCAAGGCCGCCGGCTACCGGATCGGCCCGTCGGAGATCGAGAATTGCCTGGTCAAGCATCCGGCGGTCGCCAATGCCGCGGTCGTGCCCTCGCCCGATGAAACGCGCGGCAACGTAGTCAAGGCCTTCATTGTCTTGACGCCCGGAAGCCTTGGCGATCAGGCGCTGATCGACGACTTGCAGCAGCATGTACGCAAGTATCTGGCGCCTTACGAATACCCGAGGGAAATCGAATTCATCGACAAGCTGCCCATGACGACCACGGGGAAGGTGCAGCGGAGGGTACTGCGGGAACTGGAAAAGGAACGGAAGTCGAAGGCCGCCTTGAAATAGCGCCTCTGCCGCCCATACCCTGGTTACTTTCCGGTCTCGGCCAGGTCCTGGCTCATCTGTTCCAGGAAGGGACGCTGGGTCAGTACCCAGACGATGGCCGGAATGACCGTGGGCAGAATCAGCGTTCCAAACTGATAGGCAAAGGCGATCACCTCGCGCTGAAACGACGAGAACCCGGTCTGCGAGGAAATGGCCGGGCCCATCGTGATCGCCAACTGCTTGAGCGCGTCGGCGAAAATCCCCCAAGTCTGAAACGGCAACAGGACGACATAGCCGATGGCCAGCACCTTGGCCAGCCTGGCGCCGTTCTTCAATCCCGTCGCCGCCAGCGTGAGCGCGGCGAAAAGCGGCAATCCGTAGGTATAGACGAGCGAGCGGGCATCGACGACCACCGCGGCCTTGCCGCCACTGAAACTAGTCGCGCTGGCGGGACGAAGGTTGGTGATGAATGAAAACAGCGACCCGGATTTTTCGACATCCAGAATCATGTCGCTGAAGCCCGCCTTGGCCACTGCCAGCGCCAGCCATTGCAAGGGAACCGTGAGCAGCGGCGCCGTGAAGTACCAGATCGCAAAGCAAACCGGGAGCCACGCAACGACAATGACGACGAACCGGGCCAGCGGATGCCGCATCGTCAGGCCGTTCCACCATTGCGACGCAGCGTTGCGGCCATCTCGAACCTCCTCTGAACCGGAAAATCGGCTACGCTACCGCCGGCACCGACGCCGCCGGCGGGTCGCCGGGACCTCGGTGGTCGACCTTGGGCAAGGTGCGCACCCATAGCAGCCACACGATCAGCACATCGAGCATGATCAGCGCCTGCCAGACATACAGGTGAGCCCACTCGAACACGTTGTAGTTCCATTGCCCGAGATAGAACAAGCTGATGATGCGGATGACGTTCAGGCCCTGGACCGCGATGATCCCGGCAATCAGGCCGATGATCTTGTTATTCCAGGGTGCCGGAAACGCCAGCATGGCCGCGATGAGCACAATGGTCGCCTCGACGCCATTGCAGCCGGCCTCGATCGATACCGCGAAGCCGTTGGCCGTGCTTTGCAGAATCTTCCCGGACACCAGCACATGGGGATCGAACCATTTGACCATGCCTGCGCTGATGGTCGCAAGAAAATTGGTCCACGGCACTACAAAGAATTCCTGCGCGGGTTCGGTCAGCTCACCACCGAACAGTACGCCCTGGATGACGAGGAAAAGAATGAAGAATTTGATCATGGCGCCGAATTATAGCGCAGCGCCGGATCCTGTACAGCGAGAGTGATACAAACTTCTATTCGCGTGGAATGATCGCAATGCCGGTTTCACCCAGTGTCAGCGCCACGTCCGTGCCGGCCACTCGCAACGTCCGGACATCGGGTGAAATCACGAACTGCTCGCCCTGCGCGGTGGCGATGGTGTACTCGCAATAACCACCCAGATAGGCAGCCTTGACGACCTTGCCGGCGATGGTACCTGCCGCCGCATCGCCGATACGCCACGCCTCCGGCCGCACGGCAACCGTCACCGGACCGGCGGCCAAGTCGCTGCGCGGCGAGGGCACCGTGAGGGCCCCCAGCGCAAGCTGCCCGTCCGCCGCCAGCACGCCTTCAAGCAGATTCGCGTCGCCGATAAAGCCGGCAATGAAGCGGTTGGCGGGCCGCTCGTAAAGTTCGCGCGGCGTGCCCATTTGCGCGATCACGCCCTGGTTCATCACAATGATGCGGTCCGACACGGCCAGCGCTTCGCTCTGGTCGTGCGTGACGTAGACGACGGTCAGCTTCAGGCGCTGTTGCAAGGCGCGGATCTCCTCGCGCATTTGCCGGCGCAGGCGCGCATCGAGGTTGGACAGCGGCTCGTCGAACAGCAATATCGCCGGCTCGAGTATCAGTGCACGCGCCACGGCAACCCGCTGTTGTTGCCCGCCCGACAATTCCGATGGCCAGCGCTGTGACAATCCGGTCAGCCCAACGCCGGCCAGCGTAGCCTCCGCCCGTTCGTGCGCAGTCTTCTTCGGCGTCCCGCTGACGATCAGGCCATAGGCAACGTTATCCACTACCCGCATGTGCGGAAACAGCGCGTAGCTCTGGAANNCTGGAACACCAGGCTGACGTTGCGTTCCGCCGGCGGCAACAGCGTCACGTCGCGGCCGCCGATCTGAATCGTGCCACCGGTCGGGACCTCCAGCCCGGCAATCATTCGCAACGTTGTTGTCTTGCCGCAGCCGGAAGGTCCGAGCAGTGTGGTCAATGTGCCTGCCGCGACGGAAAAGCTGATGCCGCGCACCGCGACCGACTCGCCGTTGGCGCCGTAAGCCTTGGTGACGTTGATGAATTCGATTCCCGCCGCTTCGATCATGTTTCAGTCCAATTGGAAAGATTCGAACGGCCCGCTTCGGACGACCGCCTCGCTTGGGGCAACCATCTCAGGCTTGCACAACCGGCATGGTCATGGGCGCCGCGGCACTGCGCCGCCCCAGCCGGCGCTCGCCGATCAGCCATTGCATGGCGCCGATGACGGCAAGCATCAGCAAAATGAGGACCGTGCAATAGACCAGCACAAGTCCGTAGTCGCCCATCGTCACCCGCTGCACGATGTACGTGGTCGCCAGTTCGTGCTCGGCTGTCACCAGGAAAATCACGGCCGAAACCGTCGTCATCGAACGCACGAAACTGTACACCAGCGCCGCGACAACTGCCGGGCGTAACAATGGAAACACGATGCGTTTGAGTGTGGTAAATGTGCCTGCCCGCAACATCGCCGACGCCTCGTCGAGACTCTTGTCGAGTTGCTTGAATGCGGCAGTGCCCGCCTGCACCCCGACCGGCAGGCTGCGGAACAGGAAGGAAAGTACGATGATCAGCCCGGTTCCGGTCAATTCAAATGGTGGCACATTGAACGCCAGGATGTATGAGACCCCGATCACCGTGCCCGGAATCGCGAAGGCCAGCAAGGTCAGGAATTCGAAGCTGCCTTGGCCCTTGAATTTCACCCGCGCCAGCAGATAGGCGATCAGCAGCCCGACCGCTGCCGTCAACGGCGCGCCCACCAGCGAGAGCTTGATCGTCGTCCAGAACGAGTTCCACGCGCCGCCGCTCCACACCAGGCCCCCCACGCCCCAATCGAGGCCGAACGCTTTGACATAGTGCCGCAAGGTCAGCGAATAATCGCGCCCCCACACTTCGACTATGCTGCCGAAGAACGCGAACGCATACACAATCAGCGTCAGGATCAGCCACGGCGTGGCGATGCCGATGGCGAATTTGCGCACGTGCGCAGGCAGCGGCAACGGCAGCCCGCTGTCGCCCTTGCCGGACACAGTCGTATAGCCGCCTTCGCCGATAAACCGGCGCTGCACGACAAACGCCGCCAGGGCCAGCAGCAGCAGCAACAGGCCGAGACTGGCCGCGCGTCCCGGATCAAGCTGTGCACCGACAATGGCAAAGAAGATGTCCGTCGCCAGCACGGCGAACTGGCCACCCAGCACGATCGGATTGCCAAAGTCGGTGATGCTCTCGATAAACCCGACCAGGAACGCGTTCGCAATGCCAGGTTTGAGCAGCGGCAGGGTCACCGTGTTGAAAGTCATCCGCGGATTCGCGCGCAGGGTCTGCGCAGCTTCTTCGAGCGAAGGCGATACGCCCTGCACCACGCCGCGCAGCACCAGGAATGCCACCGGTGTGAACGCGAACATCTGCGCCAGCCAGATGCCTTGCACGCCATACAGCCAGCGGCCCGGCGGGAGGCCGAAGACATATTCGAGAAACTGATTGATCAATCCGGCGCGGCCCAGTAGCAGTATCAGGCCCAGGCCGATCACAAACGGCGGCGTGATAATGGGCAGCAGCGCCAGCATTTTCAGCCACGATCCGCCATGCGCCTTGCCGGTCGCGGAGCCCCTCTCGGCGAGCAGAGCGAGTGCCAGACCCAGCAGAGTCGAGCCACCAGCGGTGGCAAGGCCCAGAAAAAGCGTGTTCCAGACGACGCCGCAACGGGTCCCGCCGGCCAGGCAGCCCAGACCCCAGGTTTTTTCGTTGAACAAACGGGCTGCCGCGGCAGCAAGGCTCCATTTGCCCTCATCGTCTTGTAGTGCGCCCACCAGCGCCTTGAATACCGGAAACGCGATGAACAGCAGCAGCAGCGCGGCGCAGCCAACGACTGCGCAGGCGGTAAAGCCGTCGCCGCGAAAGTAACCAAGACGGGCAAGCCCGATGCCGAACAGCATCAGCAGCGACAGTAGAACGATGATGCCGCCCCAGCCAAGGCCGTACTGCCCCTGCGGCAGTGCAGGCAGCAGGGCTTTCAGCCAGCCGATCGACCACCCCTGAAGTCCGATCGAAAAACCCGCAACCAGGAGCAACCCTGCACCGAGTGCACCGCCCGCCGTCAGCAGTACGGCCTGCGGCCTGCCCGTTTCGCGAAAGACACCGACAGCCGCAATCAACAAGCCAATCAGCGGTCCCCACAACCACCAGCGCCCGAAGCGTATTGTTTGTAGCACGCCGGTCGCGGTGTCCTGTTGCAGAGCCAAGTTCCCCAGGTTGCTGGTCCAGCCGAAATGATCGGGCAGCGCGAACCATGGCAACAGCAAATAGGCGATCAGGCCGGCGACCAGCCAGATCAGCGGCGGATTCGAACGGCGTTGCAACATGGTCATCGCGTTGGCAGGCGCCGTTTAAACGCAATGCAATGCTGAATGTAGGCCCAGCCTGTTGGCATCCATTCCCCCGTACTTCACAATCGTGATTCTGAGCATGTTCCGGCGAGGCATGGCTGGCCCTTGCCCGGCTCTGCACGCTGAGTCTTCGCCGCTTCGCGCCTCAGAATGACATCGCCGTCTCGCGGGCTTCTACTCGCACCGCGTTGCAGCCCCGACTGGCATTGCATGGCGCCCTGGCCGATCCTTCGTGGCTTTGCTCCTCAGGATGACACCGCCGTCTGCCGACGGCGGTGTCACTTGGGTTGGCCGTATACGTCTTTGTCCCAGCGAGCGAGCAGTCTTTTGCGTTCAACAGCCGAACCATATTTTTTCAGATCGTAGTCGATCAATTTGATGTCGGCGAAGCGCGGCGACTCGGGCGGTTGCGGCGTCGCTTTGTTGGATGGCAACTGGAACGATTTGTTGACCGCCAGGATTTTCTGGGCGTCAGGCGTCAGCGCCCAATCGTAGAACTTTTTTGCATTTTCGAGGTTGCGCGCGCCCTTGATGATGGACATCGAACCAATCTCGTAGCCGGTGCCTTCGCATGGTGACACGGGCACTACGTTAAAGCCGCCAGACTTTTCTGCCGCGACGTCGTGCAGGAATACGATGCCTATTGCGGTCTCGCCACGCGCCGCGGCCTTGATCGGCGCGGCGCCCGAGCGCACGTACTGGTTCACGTTCTTGTGGAGGGCCTTCAGATACTCGAACGCCTGGTCCTCGCCCCAGATTTGCACCAGCGTCGCCAGCGTGGTGTAGGCAGTACCCGAGGTATTCGGGTTGGCAATCTGGATCTCGTCTTTGTATGCCGGGTTGAGCAAATCCTTCCAGCAAGCGGGGATCGGCAGCTTCTTTTTGGCCATGACTTCCGGGTTGTAACCAAAGCCCAGCGCACCCGCGTAAAAGCCGACTGTCTTGTAGCCGGAGATTTCTGCCTGTCCCTGCGCCCAGCGGTATAGCTGGTCGAACAGCGGCGACTTATAGGGTTGCGTTAAATCCTAATCGGCTGCCTGCAGGTGCGGATCGCCGGTGCCGGCAAACCAGATGTCGGTCTTCGGATTTTCCTTTTCGGCATTGATCTGCGCAAAGGTTTCGCCCGAGCTTTTGTTGGTAAGCGAGACCTTGATGCCGGTCTGCTTTTCGAACGCATTCACCATCCCCTGACAGGGCTCGACCTGCATGCTGCAAATCATGTTGAGCTGGGCCTGCGCCGGCATGACCACCAGCGCGCCGATTGCGGACGCCACACCGAATACCAATCGCTTCATGCTTCCTCCTGGTTTGATCCGACCTTATCGTCGATTGTGCTGCGGTTTATGCCGAAGCGCTCTTGCGAGCGCACGGAATTGCATTTTTCCGCATTCTAATCCAACGCTGGCCGGGCGTTACCTGGACGATTCGTCAGCTCCGCGCGAGCGGCGGGTTCTGTGCGAAATACCTGCGTATGCCTCCGAGCATCGAGTCGGCCAGTCTTTGCTGGTAGCCATTGTCGCGCAGCCGCTTTTCTTCGTCGGGATTGGAAATGAACGCGGTTTCGACCAGGATCGATGGCACATCGGGCGCCTTCAGCACGGCGAATCCGGCCTGCTCGACGTAGTTCTTGTGCAGCGCATTGACCTCACCGATTTCTTCCAGCATGAACCGTCCGAGCTTGAGCGAGTCGTTGATCGACGCGGTCTGCGACAAGTCCAGCAGGGTCCGCGCCAGAATGGGATCGCCGATATCAAGATTCACGCCACCGATCAGGTCGGCGCGGTTTTCGTTTTGCGCCAGCCACCGCGCCGCCGCGCTGGTGGCGCCACGCTCGGACAGCGCAAACACGCTGGAGCCGCGAACGTCGCGGTTGCCGAACGCATCGGCGTGAATCGAAATGAACAGGTCCGCCTTGACCGCCCGCGCCTTCGCGACCCGCGTCGGCAGCGGCACGAAGTAATCATCGTCGCGGGTGAGCAACGCGCGCATGTTCTGCTCGCGGTCGATGCGCTTTCTCAGCTTTTTCGCAACGGCGAACACGATGTTTTTTTCGAAGGTTCCACGCTTGCCGATCGCGCCGGGGTCTTCGCCGCCGTGCC
>PLYG01000030.1:18743-36601 GCA_003153335.1 Betaproteobacteria bacterium
AACAGTTGCGGTTTGACCTCGGTCTTGAGATCCAGCACCAGCCGGATCACCCCGGGCCGGTTCACGGCCAGGCGGATGCCTTGTATATACGGATCGGCGGCACTGACCTTGGCCGCAAGCTGCTGCAACTCGGCCGTGATCTCGATGCCTTCCAGATCGAGCACCAGCCGCTCCGGATTCTTGACTGCGAGCAACTGATGAACAATCGGCGCCGCCGACTCGATCGTCACCCGCGTATATTCCTTGGCCGGCCACAGCCGCGCGGACTGCACCGCGAGCGCATGGGCTTGACCCGGTATCAAGCCGGCAAAAGCCGGCGCCGTCATCCAGCCCAGAAATCTCCGGCGCTCGAGCGAGATCAGCGCTTCACCGGTCCCAATGGGGCGAGTGCGGCGAGACATGCGTCAGCCCGCTCGCGCTTTACCGTCACCGTGCAGCGGCGGCCGTCCTCGACCACTTCGAGCACGATGTGCAGATCGGCGGGAGGCAACAAGGAGCCCGCGCGTTCCGGCCATTCGATCAGGCAGATCGCGTCGTCGCGAAAGTATTCCCGAAAGCCCGCTTCTTCCCATTCTTCTGGTTCGCCGAGTCGATAAAAATCAAAGTGATACAAGTATAAACTCGAAACGGTATAAGGTTCAACCAATGTGTAGGTCGGGCTCTTGACCGGCCCGGTGATGTCCAACCCGCGCAACACTCCCCGTACCAAGGTTGTTTTGCCGGCCCCGAGATCGCCGGAAAGTGTTATGACCATGCAGGGGACGAGCGCAGGCGCGATGGCGCGGCCCAGCGCTTCGGTGGCGGCTGCGTCGGGGAGATTTAGAATGAGCGTATGCATACGGGATTTCAGCAGCAGCCGGCGCGGCCGGCGGTAACCCCGGACGCCGCCGCCGCCCGCATCGCGGCATGGGCGTCGGGACTGGGGTTCCAGGAGATCGGGGTCGCCGACACCGATCTGTCGGCCGCCGAAGCGGGACTGCTCGACTGGCTGGCGGCGGGCTGCCATGGTGAGATGGATTATATGGCACGGCATGGCCTGAAACGCGCGCGCCCCGCCGAATTGACACCGGGCACGATACGCATCATCTCCGTGCGGATGAACTATTGGCCTTCGGACGCCCGGGACGCTGAAGCAGTGCTAGCCGACTCGAAGCGCGGTTACGTTGCCCGTTACGCACTCGGACGCGACTACCACAAAGTGCTGCGCAATCGTCTCCAGCAACTCATCGGCCGGATGCGCGAAGACTTTGGTAGCCATGTGTTTCGCGCCTTTACGGACAGCGCACCGGTGCTTGAAGTGGCGCTGGCCGCGAAGGCGGGGCTGGGCTGGCGCGGCAAGCATACGCTGCTCCTCGACCGCGATGCCGGGTCGTATTTTTTTCTGGGCGAAATCTACACCGATCTGCCTTTGCCGACCACGCCCGCGACCACTGAACATTGCGGCAGCTGCACTCGCTGCATCGATGCGTGCCCCACTGGCGCCATCATCGGCCCGTATCGCGTCGACGCCAGGCGCTGCATTTCCTACCTGACCATCGAGCATCCCGGCAGCATTCCCGAAGACCTGCGCCCTTTGATGGGCAATCGTATCTACGGCTGCGACGACTGCCAGCTCGTCTGCCCCTGGAACAAGTATGCGCAGGTCAGCACCGAGCCGGACTTCGAGGTCCGCAACGGACTCGATGACCCGGGCCTGGTGCAACTGTTCGCGTGGACCGCGGCTGAGTTCGAGGAGCGGCTGGCGGGCAGTCCGATCCGCCGGATCGGACACGAACGCTGGCTGCGCAATATCGCCGTGGCGCTGGGGAACGCGCCATCGACGCCGGCGGTTGTCGCCGCGCTTCGCAGCCGGGCGGATGATGCATCGCCCGTGGTGCGCGAACACGTGGCGTGGGGTCTGGAACAGCATGTCGGCTGACAAACGAAAGCAATCGCTTGTGATGTGACGGTCGATGTCGACCTGCCCGTCTTTGATCCAGACGGGATTCACCAAGTCGAGCGGCAGAGGGAACAAAGGCACGGGTTTGGCCCGGTGCGTGTCACCTTCGATTCATGAATTCGCACACCAGGCGGTGGAAGTGGTGCACGCCGCTTTCGCGCGCCGGCGAATACCGGCCCCGCCGATAGAAGCACGAATCCATCCCGCGCTGCACCGCTTCGACAATCGCCTCATCCTCCATTTCGACCTGATCGAGCGCGCCGCCGGCGCCGGAATCGAGTTTCGCCGCGTCCCACACATAGGAGCGAAACGCGACGCGGGTACGGTCGATGGCCTCGGGCTGCACGACGTTCAGCGACAGGCCCCAGGGATAGAAGTTGAACATCAGGTTTGGGAACACCCACCAGTAGTAGGCAGCGACGCGCCGACCGTGATCCGGTGCGCCGGAAGGCTGATCGAACGCGAGCTCGCCGTCCCTGGCGATCGCCACCTGCAGGTTGGCGTAGCGAAACAGCTCGCTGGCGTAGTTGCCGTAGTCGACGATATCGTTCAGGCCCGCGTGAACAAACGGGATGTGAAAGCCCTCCAGATAGTTGTCGACGTACAGCGCCCAGTGCGCATGGATCGTATAGTCGCGGCTGCGCGCGGGAGCGGGATCGAACCGATCCACCGGCAGCCACGCGGGGCGCGCCATCATGTCGCGGAGAAATTCGGACAGCGGTGCTGCCGGATCGATCGCGGCAAAACCGCAATTGGCCCACTCGCCAAACGGAATCCGCGGCAGATTGTCGGCGGCAGAAGGAAAGTTCTTCGCCTCGGCAAATTCCGGCATGAACGTCATGCGTCCGGCGAGATCGAAACGCCGCGAGTGATACCCGCAGCGAATCTGGTCCGCGCGGCAGGCTTCGTTGACCAGAATGTTGCCGCGATGCGTGCATACGTTCGACAGGCAGTGCAAGGTGTCGTTCGTATCGCGGGCCAGCAGCAGCGGTTCGTCCAGGAGGCCGGGGAGCAGCGTTCGCGGAGAGAGCGAGCCCCTTGCCTCTACATCCGTCAGATCACCGATCCATTGCCAAGTCTGCGCAAAAATGCGCTCCCTGGCCAACGCGTACGCCGCCGGGTCGCGATAAAAAGCACTGTCCAAGGTCGAAGCGAGCGTGATGTCAGGATCGATGGAAAAACCGGTGGGCATTGCGACTCCTTGCTCGTCATTTGCCGCGATCCGCGATTCTTGGGGATTTTCCGCCGCAGAGCAACCCTGACGGCACCGCATCACCAGAGTTCGCACTGCGATCCGGCTCGATACAGGAGATAGGTATCGCTTCGCTCCACCCATCCTATGGTTTGTAGATGTCGTCAGCCCGCAGCAAGCCTCGCCACCGCCCTCTGCGTTCCGTCGCGGCCATAGGGTATGCCCTGCCCGGTAAGCGCGGCTTCCACGCCTGCCAGTCAGCCCAGGATCATCGCGGGATTCATGTCGCCGAGATGCCCGATGCGGAACACGCGGCCAGCGAGGGGGCCCAGCCCGCCGGCGACCGCCACCTGAAATCGCTCGCGCGCGATCGTTCGCATCGGTTCCGGGTCGATGCCCGGCCCCATTTGCACAGTGGTAACGGAAACCGATCTCGCCTCCGGCACGCGGCCGAAGAACTGCAGCGCACCGCCCTCGCTCCAGCCGGCCACCGCTGCGTGCACCGCATCGGCAAGCAGCCGGTGGCGCGCGAATACCTGCTCCAGGCCCTCATGAAAAATCAGGCCCAGCGCTACTTCCAGTCCCATCAACAAATTCTGCGGCGCGGTGCCGCAGAATTTGCGATAAGGCAGATCGCTCTTGCGCCGGCCCCAGTCCCAGTAATACCGGGGTGCGTGATTGCCGCCGGCAATCGCCATCGCGATGCTGTCCACTGCGACAAAGCCCACGCCCGGCGGGCACATCAGCCCTTTTTGCGAAGCCCCGACGACGACATTGGCGCGGATCTCGTCCATTGCAAACGGCGCCGCGCCCAGAGATGCCACGACGTCCACCACGAACAGCGCAGGGTGTCCGGTCGCGTCGATCGCGGCGCGCAGTGCGCGCAAATCGCTGGTGAGGCCGCTGGCAGTGTCGGTGTGCACGACGAACACCGCGACGATTTCGTGACGGGTATCCGCGCGCAGCACCTCCGCCACCGCGTTGGCGTCGATCGGATAGCCTTCGCTCCATGGCGTGCGTATGACCTTGCAGCCAAGCGCCTCGGACTCCACCGCCCACGACTCCGAGAAATGCCCGGTGCCGGGAATCAGCACGGTCTGCCCAGGCGCGACCAGGTTGACAATGGCTGCTTCCCACGCGCCATGGCCGTTGGCCGCGTACATGAACACATCGGCGTCCCGTGTCTGCAACAGGCGCTTGAGTCCGTTTTCGCAGGACATGATGATGGGCATCATCCGCGGATCGGCCAGATCCATGGGCTGAAAGCTCATCGCGTGCATGACCTCGTCGGGCACGCGGGTCGGGCCGGGAGCGTGGAGAAAGCGATGGCCGGGGATGCGTTTGCTTGAATTCATGCTGTCACGGTTTGTTGAAGTCCTGGCATTTTAACCGGTCTGCATCGTCCTTGACCGCAGCGCACACGGTGGGATCGATGGTGTGGTAGTGCAAGTTGGGACCGAGCCGCCTCCGATTGCGCTGACCCAATGGCCGGGAACTGCCGCGTCAGGCAAATACTTCTCGACCCGCACCCTCCCAGACGACAAAAAAAGGCAGGACGTGCCTGCCTTTTCCGAAGCGTTATCCTGGGACTTACTTGGGCGTGGACGCTTTTGCGTCGGCTTTCGCTTCCTTGGCTTCGGCCTTGACTTCCTTGGCATCGGCCTTGGCTTCGGCCTTGACTTCCTTGGCATCGGCCTTGACTTTGGCCTTGACTTTCTTGGCATTCGACTTGACCTTGGCTTTCACTTCCTTGGCGTCCGCCTTGACTTCGGCCTTCGCCACCTTGGCGTCGGCCTTGACTTCAGCTTTTGCTTCCTTGGCGTCGGCCTTGATGGCTTGGGTCGTGGACGGAGCAGGCGATTGGGCGAAAACGGCGGCGGCAAAGAGTGCAGCAACTGCGACAGCGATTAATTTCTTCATCTGGAAACCCTCACGATTATTGAGAAAAAAGTCGACCCACTCGACTTATTTGCCTTAACGCATCAAGAAGAAGATTGGTTTACCTGCCGCGAAGATTGAGAAAACCAGGCGCAACACCGTAAATAGTCTGTATATACGCAAGACATCCCGGAAAGCCGACACTACGCTGCGCTGGCTCCCCGCAATCCTTTGCCCCGCTGTGGACTTTCCGACCACAGGGCGAGTGCCGCGACGACTGAATTCCGTGCCAATTGATGCGCACCGTGTGTTTCCGCGAGATGGGTATCGCTGCGCTCGACCCATCCTACCTGAACGGCCCCAGGAAACTTTGCCAGAAGCTGTCGGGCACCCACAGCAGCGCGTAGGTCATCACCACATAGCGGATGAACTTGCCTACTGTCATCCACAGCACGCACTGCCGCCAGGGCAGGCGCAGCCACCCGGCCACCGTGCACAATGGATCGCCGACACCCGGCAGCCACGACAGAATCAGCACGGGAGCACCGAAGCGCCGCATCCAGCCAAACCACTTGTCGCCAAGCTTGGGGCGGCGCTGCTGGAGTTCGGCATCGGTCCCGCCGGCCAGCCGGTGGCGGCGCCGATAGTATATGTATGCTTTCCTGGCTGCATGGCCCATCCACCAATCGATCATGCCGCCGATGACATTGCCCGTGGTGGCGACGACGATCGCCGGCCAGAACATCCCGGGTGCCAGCTTCACATAGCCGAACACCGCGGGCTCGGATCCCAGCGGCAGCAGCGTCGCCGAAATCAGCGCAATCAGAAACACTGCCGGCAGCCCGACCTTGGGCAGTGCAAGGGTGACGAAGATCCAGTTGACGAATGCGTCCAAGCCAGTGCCTTCAAAAGTGGGTCGGTCAGCCGGCGAACTCAGGCCGAGCCGTCACCGGAGTGGGTCTGGAGACGGCGCACTACGCTACCATATCGCCGGACGCGCGCGGGAGCAACGCTGAACGGGCCTGCAACGCGCATCAGGTCAATTCTTGACTTAGGTCAACGTCTTGACTTTAATGGGTTGTATGCCCATGCCGGCTGGCATATAAAGAAAACATGTACCGCAACATGCGTCTGCGCATTGCCGCAGCCCTCGCCGGCACCATCTGTCTGCTGTTTTCGCAGCTCGCGGCGGCTGCGTATGCCTGCCCCGCGTCGTTGCATTCCGTCGCAACGCAGACGCTGTCGCAACCCACAGATCGCGGCGACCACGGCAATGTTCCTTGCGCGGAACACGATGCGGCGCGTCCCGGGTTGTGTCTGGCGCACTGCAATCCCGCGGAATTGTCGCTGAATCACCCGCAAGTCGACGCGCCGCCGGTCATGCTGGTCGTATTGCATCCGCTGGCCGATCATTGCGAGCCGGCCGTCCTGGTCTCGACTGCGCCGCAGCTCGAGGTGCCGCTGCGCAGTCACTCGCCACCTCTCTCCATCCTGCACTGCTGCTTCCGCATTTAGCCGCCGATTGATCTGACGTCCCGCGCACGGCGGTTTGCCGAGCGCGGTCCCGCTGGTTCAATTCTGGAGGCATCATGTCGTTTCAATCTTGGTTGTTCGTNNGCGTTCCCGCTGGCACTGGGCGCGCTGGCCGCGCACGGCGCTGCCGTCGAGCCGCTGGCGCTGGTCGATGCACTGCGCATCGCTGCCGGCCAGTCTCCGCAACAGGCAGCGGCCGCTGCTGCGACGCGGGCCGCAAGCGAGGCGGCGATTGCCGCCGGCGAATTACCCGATCCGGTCCTCAAGTTCGGCCTCGACAATCTGCCGATCGAGGGTAGCGATCGCTTCAGCATCACACGCGATTTCATGACCATGCGCCGCGTCGGCGTGATGCAGGAAATGCCGCGCGCGGAAAAGCGGACGCTGCGCCGTGAGCGCTTCGAGGCCGACGCGATCAGGGAGAGCATAGGCGGCACCGCCGCACTCGCGACGCTGCAGCGGGACACTGCGCTGGCGTGGCTCGATCGCTACTTCGCGGAACGCCAGCAGGATGTTGTTCGCGAGCAGATCGCCGAGGCACGACTCGCCATTGAAGCCGCAGAAGCCGCGTATCGGAGCAATCGCGGCATGCGCCCCGACATTTCCGCGGCCCAGTCCGCGGTCGCGCAACTCGACGACCGGGTCGCGCAACTCGAGCGCCAGCGCAAAACAGCGGTCATCCAGCTCATGCGCTGGGTCGGCGACGCGGCGGAGCGGCCGCTGGGCACCGGCCCGGACTGGAACACGCCGCCAGCGCATGCGCTGCGTCTCGAGGAAACCATGGCGCATCACCCTGAACTTGCGGGGCTGGCGCAACAGGAGGTGATCGCCGACATCGACGCGCGGCTGGCGCGGAGTTCGAAGCAGCCAGACTGGACGTGGGAACTCACGTATCAGCAGCGTGGTCCGTCGTACCCGAACATGGTTTCGTTCGGTGTCAGCATCCCGTTGCCCCTGTGGCCCGCGAACCGGCAGGACCGTGAAGTGGCGGCCAAGCTGGCGACCCTCGAACAGCTCCGGGCGCAACGCGAGGACATGCGCCGCGCGCACCTGGCGGAGGCCCGTGGCATGGTGACCGAATGGGAAAGCCTGCGCGCCCGCCTCGCGCGCTACGACGCGACATTGCTGCCGCTGGCGCGCGAGCGCGTCACCGCGACGCTGGACGCGTATCGCGCTGGCGCGGCCATGCTCACGCAGGTGCTGGACGCGCGCCGGGCCGAGGTCGATGTGCGCATCGCGCGGCTCGAACTCGAGCGCGTCTTCGCGCGCGTCTGGGCCCAACTCAACTATCTGATTCCTGCCGGGTCGCCTGACCATCCCTATGCGGAGGCAACACAATGAAAACCAGAACGATGATGCTCGCTGCAGCGGGCATCGCTCTGACGGCTGCGGCAATTTACGGCGCGTATCGGCTGGGCACGCAGCACGCCATGGCGCCGGCCACCCCAGGCAACACGGGCACCGCCACAACCAGCGCGGCCACCGGCACCGCACCCCAAAAGCCCGGGGATATCGATCCCGCCACCGGCCGCCGCGTGCTGTACTGGCAGGATCCAATGACGCCCGGCCCGAAGTTCGACAAGCCGGGGAAATCGCCGTACATGGACATGGCGCTGGTGCCCGTGTACGCCGATTCAGCGAACGATGAAGGCACGGTGAGCATCAGCCCGCGCGTCCAGCAGAACCTGGGCGTGCGCTTGGCTGAAGTCTCCGTCGGCACGCTGGCGCGAACCATCGAGGCGCCAGGCACGGTGGCGTGGAACGATCGCGACGTCGCCGTCGTCTCCACGCGCGTGGCCGGCACAATCGAGAAGCTCTACGCGCGCGCGCCGCTCGATCCGGTCCGCGCGGGCCAGCCCTTTGCGGAGCTGTATGTGCCGGACTGGATTGCGGCGCAGGAAGAATATCTGGCGGTGAAAAAGCTGAACGGACGCGACCTGCGCGAACTCGTCGACGCGGCGCGCACCCGGATGCTCATAACGGGCATGCCCGACGATCTGATTCGCGCGCTCNNTGATCGCGGAACTGGCGGCGCGCGAAGGCGCCAGCGTGATGCCCGGCACGATGCTGGCGCGCATCAACAGTCTCGCGACAGTATGGATACACGCCGAAGTGCCGGAGACCGTGTCGGCGGCCATTCGCCTGGGCATGAAGGTCAATGCGCGGGTGGCGGGCCTGCCGGATGCGGTTTTTCCCGGGACTGTCGCCGCGATACTGCCCGAGGTCAACATGGCGACCCGCACGGTCCGGGTCCGAATCGAAACGCGCAATCCAGGAGGGCGTCTGCGGCCCGGCATGTTCGCCACCATCGACTTCACGCCGGCCGCGAAACGCGAATTCCTGGTCGTTCCCAGCGAAGCCATCATCCGCACCGGAACCCGCACCGTGGTCATTGCCGCCGAAGAAGGCGGCAAGTTCCGCGCCGTCGATATCCAGACCGGGGACGAAGCGAGCGGCCAGACCGAGGTTCGCGCGGGACTCCAACGCGGGCAGCGCATCGTCGCCTCGGGCCAGTTCATGATCGACTCCGAAACCAGTCTCAAATCCGCATTGACGCGAATGACGGACCCTGTCGCCGCCGCGGCCACGGCCCCAGTAGCAACCACGGCCGCGCCGCCAGCACCCGCGGCCCTGGCCGCGACTACACTCCCCCCGCCAGCGGCCTCGACACCGGGCGCTTCACCTACGCAAGCGGCAGGCGCAGTCCACAACAGCGAAGGTGTGGTGGAATCGGTGGCCAAGGATGGGATCACGATTTCGCATGGCCCCATCCCCACCTTGCGCTGGCAGGCGATGACCATGGAATTCCGCCCGCCGGCAAGCGGGATTCCTGCGTCGGTCAAGGCCGGGACGCGCGTGCGCTTTTCGGTCCGGCAAGCTAGTGATGGCGAATTCGAGATAGTGTCGATCGCGCCGGCCCCGGCGTCAGCATCCTCCGCGCCGCCGACGCCCGCCGCCCCGGGAGCGCAGCGATGATTGCACGGTTGATCCGCTGGTCGCTCGCCAACCGCTTCCTGGTGTTGCTGGCGAGCGTCTTCGTCGCCGCCTGGGGCGTCTGGGCGGCGCTCAACATGCCGCTCGATGCGATACCGGACTTGTCGGATGTGCAGGTGATCATCCGCACGCCATACCCGGGACAGGCGCCGCAAATCGTCGAGAATCAGGTCACGTATCCGCTGACCACGACGATGATGTCGGTGCCCGGGGCGAAGGTGGTCCGCGGCTACTCGATGTACGGCGACTCGTACGTCTACGTGCTGTTCGAAGATGGCACCGACCTGTACTGGGCGCGCTCGCGGGTGCTCGAATACCTGAGCCAGATCGCGTCGCGACTGCCGGCGAGCGCGAAGCCGGCGCTGGGACCTGATGCCACCGGCGTCGGCTGGATCTACGAGTACGCGCTGGTCGATCGCAGCGGCCGTCACGACCTGGCGGAACTGCGCACCTTGCAGGACTGGTTCCTGAAATTCGAATTGAAGAGTCTGCCCGGCGTTGCCGAAGTCGCGGCCATCGGCGGCATGGTCAGGCAATACCAGATCGTGCTCGATCCCGATCGCCTACGCGCCTACAACCTGCCGCATAGCAAGGTGATCGATGCGATCCAGAAGGCGAACGCCGAGACCGGCGGGTCGGTCCTGGAACTGGGCGAGGCGGAATACATGGTGCGGGCCTCCGGCTATCTCTCCGGACTCGAAGACTTTCGTAACATCCCGCTGATGACGACCGACGCCGGCGTTGCCATCCGGCTGGGTGATGTAGCCCGCATCCAACTGGGCCCCGAAATGCGCCGGGGCGTCGCCGAGCTCAACGGCGAAGGCGAAGTCGCGGCCGGCGTCGTAGTAATGCGCTCAGGCAAGAATGCGCTCGCGACCATTGCCGCGGTCAAGGCGAAACTCGAGGCGCTCAAGCCGGGCCTGCCCCCCGGCGTGGAAATCGTTCCGGTCTACGATCGCTCCGGGCTGATTCTGCGCGCGGTCGACAACCTGAAGGAAAAACTGATCGAGGAGTTCATCGTCGTCGCGCTGGTGTGCCTGGTGTTCCTGTTCCACTTGCGCTCGGCGCTGGTCGCGATCGTGTCGCTGCCGCTGGGCGTGCTCGCGGCGTTCATCGTGATGCAGCACCAGGGAATCAACGCCAACCTGATGTCGCTGGGCGGCATCGCGATTGCGATCGGAGCGATGGTCGATGCGGCGATTGTGATGGTGGAAAACGCGCACAAGCAGCTCGAAGCCTGGCGGCACGGCAATCCCGATACGGTACTGGAAACGGCCACGCATTGGCGGATCATCGGCGATGCCGCGGTCGAGGTCGGTCCCGCGCTGTTCTTCTCACTCTTGATCATCACCCTGTCGTTCGTTCCGGTGTTCACGCTGGAGGCGCAGGAAGGCCGCATGTTCGCGCCGCTGGCCTACACCAAGACGTATGCAATGGCGGCAGCAGCCGGCCTCGCGATCACGCTGGTGCCAGTGTTGATGGGCTACCTTATACGCGGGCGCATTCCGGACGAGAACAGGAATCCACTGAATCGCGCGCTGATCGCGCTGTACCGGCCCCTGCTGGATGCAGTGTTGCGCCACCCGAAAGCGACGCTGGTCGCCTCGCTGGCGGTGCTGGCGCTGACCATCATTCCGGCGAGCCGGCTGGGTGGCGAGTTCATGCCGCCGCTCGACGAAGGCGACCTGCTGTACATGCCGTCGGCGCAGCCGGGCATATCGGTGGGCAAGGCAGCGGAGATCCTGCAGCAGACGGACAGGCTGATCAAGACCATTCCCGAAGTCGAAAGCGTATTTGGCAAGGTCGGCCGCTCCGAATCGGCGACCGACCCGGCGCCGCTGGAAATGATCGAGACCACGATCCAGTTCAAGCCGCGCACGTCATGGCGTCCGGACATGACAACCGACAAACTCATCGAGGAACTCGATCGGACCGTTCGCATCCCGGGACTCACCAATGTCTGGGTGCCGCCGATCCGCAACCGGATCGACATGCTGGCAACCGGGATCAAGAGTCCGGTCGGCATCAAGGTATCAGGCGCGGACCTTGCCGAAATCGATCGCCTGACCGCGGCCGTCGAGCGCGCGGTCAAGCCGGTGGCGGGCGTCACCTCGGCGCTGGCCGAACGCCTGAATGGGGGACGCTACATCGACATCACGATCGATCGCGCGGCCGCCGCGCGTTTCGGGCTCAACATCGCGGACGTGCAGTCCATCGTCTCGTCGGCCATCGGCGGCGAGAACATCGGCGAGACGATCGAGGGCCGCAGCCGCTTTCCGATCAACGTCCGCTATCCGCAGGAGCTGCGCGACTCGCTGGAAAAGCTGCGCAACCTGCCGGTCGTCACCGAACGCGGCGCGCAAATTCCATTGTCCGCCGTCGCGCGCATCGCGATCGGCGATGGACCGCCGATGCTGAAAAGCGAGAATGCGCGGCTGTCGGGATGGATCTATGTCGATTTGCACGGGCGCGATCTGGTCTCGGCGGTGCACGAAATGCAGGCAATCGTCGCGCGCGACGTCAAGCTCACACCCGGCTATTCGCTGTCGTGGTCGGGCCAGTTCGAATATTTCGAGCGGGCCAAGGCGCGGCTTGCCATTGTCGTGCCCTTCACGCTGATGATTATCGTGGTGTTGCTGTACCTGATCTTCCGGCGCGTCGGCGAAGCACTGCTGGTCATGGCTACCCTCCCCTTTGCGCTGGTCGGCGGCATCTGGCTGGTGTGGCTGCTGGGACACTCCGTGTCGATCGCGAGCGCCGTCGGCTTTATCGCGCTGGCCGGCGTGGCGGCGGAATTCGGCGTGGTGATGCTGATCTATCTGAAGCATGCGTGGGAGGCGCGGCTGGCGGCCGGTGCGGCGCCTTCACGCGCACTGCTGATCGACGCGATCAAGGAAGGTGCGGTCTTGCGGGTACGGCCCAAGGCTATGACGGTGGCCGTGATACTCGCGGGCCTGGTGCCGATCTTCATCGGCAGCGGCACCGGTTCGGAAGTGATGCAGCGTATCGCCGCGCCGATGATAGGCGGCATGATCACCGCGCCGCTCTTGTCGATGCTCATCGTCCCGGCGGCGTATCTGTTGCTGCTGTCGCGGGGGTTGAAATAATATGCCGACCCGTGAATTGCGGAATGCGGAAACTCCTTTGCTGTCGTCCCCGCAACGGCAGTTTACGCGACGGCGCACAAAGTACCCGCGGTCGCATACTTGTTTATCAATCCTATCGTTGAAAGGAGCAATCTCATGAAAATCGTTCAATCCGTTGTCGTTTCCGCAGTTTTCGCCATTGCTGCACTGACCTCGGTCACCGGCATTGCGCAGGCCCAGGCGAATCAGAGTAAATCGGGCAACACGAAAGTGGACACGTCCAAAGACATCACCGACGGTGAAATCCGCAAAGTCGATAAAGAGGCCGGCAAGCTGACGATCAAGCACGGCGAGATCAGGAATCTTGAGATGCCGCCCATGACCATGGTTTACCAGGTCAAGGAAAAGGCGATGCTCGATAAAGTCCAGGCGGGCGACAAGATAAAATTCAAGGTCATCAACGAGAACGGGAAGATGGTGGTGACCGAGATCCATCCTGGCAAATGAGCTGGGGGAACCGGTCGTGACCTGGCTCCCAGCGGGAGCGAGCTGGCGCCCAGCCGAGGGGCTGGCGTCGCGCCCCCGGGTGGCGCTCGCTCATCCCTGATGCTAGCGTATGACTCTATTAACTTTGTTCGATAGCGCACGGACACCGATGTGGGGCTTATGGCAAACTGAACCTTTGGCGGCGGAGCCGGAAAGTTCGAGCATGGCGGAATATAGCAATGTCGGGTTGAGGCCGGCCATCGGGCCCGAACAGTGACGCATCGATGGGTACGCAGCATGTCCGACATCCAGTGTTTTGGTGCCGGCATAGGTCATGCATCACACATTAATTTTTGGAGAAATCAAGTGCGTAAACTATGGGCAGTCTTGGCAGTGTTGGTTACGTTAAGCCTTACCGGCTGCGGCTACAACACGTTCCAGAGCAGCGACGAACAAATCAAGTCGAGCTGGTCCGAGGTCGTGAATCAGTACCAGCGTCGAGCGGACCTGATTCCCAATCTGGTGAATACGGTGAAGGGCTTTGCCGCGCAGGAAAAAGACGTGCTGCTCGGCGTTACCAACGCCCGCGCCAAGGTCGGCAGCATCCAGGCGACGCCGGAGCTCCTCAACAATCCCGAGGCGTTCGCCAAATTTCAGGCCGCCCAGGGAGAGTTGTCGGGCGCCCTCTCACGGCTGCTGGTGGTATCCGAAAACTATCCGCAGTTGAAGTCCGACGCCAACTTCCGCGACTTGCAGTCACAACTGGAGGGCACCGAGAACCGCATCACGGTGGCGCGCAACCGCTACATCCAGTCGGTGCAGGCGTACAACGTTACGGTGCGCTCGTTCCCCTCCAACCTGACGGCGATGGCGTTCGGATACAAAACGAAGCCCAACTTCACGGTGGAAGACGAAAAGGAAATCGCCAAGCCACCCAAAGTGGATTTCGGGCCGGCGCCGGCCAAACCCCAGGGTGAGGTGCAGGGAGCCACCAAGTGATGGCGATGTACAGGGCAAGAGCGTCATTGCTTGCATTGACGCTTTGCTGGTCTTTCCTGGCTGGAGCACAGGTCCCGGTCCCGCCCCTGACCGGGCGCGTCACCGACCTGACCGCCACGCTCACCGCAGAGCAGAAGGCAGCGTTGGAGCAGACCCTGCAAGCGTTTGAAGCCAGGAAAGGCAGTCAGCTCGCGCTTCTTATCGTTCCCACCACTGCTCCGGAAACGATCGAGCAGTATTCCCTGCGCGTCGCGGAGCAATGGAAGTTAGGCCGCAAGAAAGTGGATGACGGTGCAATCCTGGTCGTCGCCAAGACCGACCGCGCACTGCGCATCGAGGTGGGGTACGGTCTGGAGGGAGCACTCAATGACGCCACCAGCAAGCGCATCATCAGCGAGATTATTACGCCGCGCTTCAAACAAGAGGATTTCTACGGCGGGATTACCGCCGGGGTCGACCAGATCATCCGGGTAGTCGACGGCGAGGCATTGCCGGAACCCAAAGCAAAGCCCGTTGGCAGCATTGGCAATATTCAGCAGTATGTTCCAGTCATTTTCATTCTTGCGCTCGTGATCGGCGGCGTGCTGCGCTCCGTGCTGGGCAGATTCCCCGGGGCGCTCGTAACCGGCGGGGCCGTGGGTGTTGTCGCCTGGCTGTTTGCCGGCGCGCTGTCCATTGCGTTGGCCGCGGGCGTGATCGCGCTCCTGTTCACGCTGCTCGGCGGCGGCATGGGCGGACGTGGCATCGGCGGTTATGGTGGCGGGTTCGGCACAGGGGGTTCTGGCAGCGGTGGGTTCAGCGGCGGCGGCGGTGGCTTTGGCGGCGGCGGCGCTTCAGGGCGGTGGTAACTATGAATATCAAACGCATAACGAAGCATCTCCTGCTGACCCACTGGCAGGTCAATCGCGCTTTCCCCCGCCACACTTTGATCGCGATTGAACAAGCGATCAAAGCGAGCAAGACCGCACACGTCGGAGAAATCCGTTTCGCGGTGGAAGGTGCACTGCACAGCACACCGCTCTTCAAGGGGCAATCCGCGCGAGAACGCGCCATCGACGTATTTTCGCAATTGCGCATATGGGATACCGAACACAATAACGGCGTGCTGATTTATCTGTTGCTCGCCGACCGGGCCGTGGAGATTGTTGCCGATCGTGGGATTCACTCGAAGGTCGGCTCTCGCGAATGGGAAAAGATTTGCCGCGAGATGGAAACTGCCTTCAAACAGGGAAATTATAAAGGGGGTGTGGTCAGCGGCATTCAGGCGGTGACGCAGCATCTGATCAAACATTTTCCCGCTTTCGCCGCTGGTCGGAATGAATTGCCGGACAAACCGGTGGTGCTGTAGCCCTACAAACCTTGTCATGCTGCCGCATCGGATGCAATAACGCGAAGCCGTATTACCGCGTAGTCTTTATTCAACCCTATGGAAAGAAACATCATCATGCAAACTGAACATCTCAAAGTAACGGGGATGACCTGCAGCGGCTGCACCAGCACTGTAACGCACGCGCTGAACGCGGTCTCTGGGGTTAGTGACGTAAAAGTATCGCTCCCAGCCGGCGAAGCCACGGTGCAATACGACGAGCGGCTGACCTCGCCCGAGCAGTTGAAATCGGCCGTGAAGGGCGCGGGCTATGGTGTGGAAGCGACCAACACTGCGCAGAAGCCTCAAGCAAAGGGCTGCTGCTGCGGCTAACGCGCGCCGATAACAAACAGGCGTGCGATCGCATGAATACGAATAGCGCAGAACTGCAGCGCGCCCCCCTTTGATGCCAGCAGGGTGAGGCGCGTTGTAGAACGGGTGTTTCGGGGCGACACCAGCGTTCTGGCCGTGCGCTTGTGGGATGGAACAGTGATCTCGCTAGGACGAGATAGCCCCTATATGGGCGGCTGCCCTTCACGATTCGAATATAGGGCATCGGCGTCTACCAGATCCTCTCGGCAAACAGGCGAGACCGACTGGTTGACTTGCCGCTGACTCGACACGATATCTATCAGTGAAATCGCCAATCGACAGCGAAATTTGGTAGAGGAGCAAATCATGGAATGGTTTTCACAAAACTGGGTTTGGGTGCTGTTCGCCGCCGGGATGATCGCGATGCACTTATTCGGCCACGGCGGGCATGGCGGGCACTGTGGACACGGGGGTGGCCAACATGAGCCCGAGCCCGCAGGCAAAGACACAGTGGATCGCAAGTCGGAACGAGGGCCGGGTCACTGGCATTGACCCGTTAGATATTGGTTTTTTGAACAAAGGCAACGAGATGCTAAATATAAAAATCGTAACTTGGTCGTTGGCGATTTGGACCGCGTTTTCGTTCGTGTTTTGTGTCATCTATGGCCTGCTGACGCCGCCGGGCGTACACATGTATGCATTTCTGCAGCAGGTATTGCCGGGGTTCGAATCGCTCAGTTGGCGGGGCTTTTTCGTTGGGTTGATTGAGAGTTTCCTCTATGGCGCGTACGCGGGTCTCGTCTACGTGCCCATTTACAATTTTCTGCATCGCAGGTGGGCGAGGCAACAACCATGAGCAAGAAAGTCACCCAACCGGAATCGAGCGCGCACGCGCCATCGGTGTCGAAAAACGGTCAGCTTGCGAAGTGATCGGAGATGTAACAAGGCGTTTTGAACATGGATGGCATTAAGGAAACGCGGTGAAAACGAGCGTTATTGAAGTGCACGACTTGGTGTCAGTATTGACCGTGGACGAAGTGGAAAGGCGGATTGGCAAGGTTCCGGGGGTCGAAAGCGCTACAGTGAATTTTGCTGCCGGAAGCGCCACGGTACGCTACGACGAAACCCGACTCGAAATCGCCGACATCAAGGCGATCGTGCACCAGCGCGGGCATAAGTCCGCCGGCGAATCCCTACCCAAGCATGCGAACAAACACAAGCTTGCACGCAAGCGGGCTGTAGTGCCAACGCCGGAAGCTGCGCCGGCCTCCGCCTCGACGCGCGAAACCGCTGTGCCGAAACCTGCCCCGGCTGCGCCCGCCACCGTGCCCGCGCCGGCCCCTCCCGCACGCGACGGCCACGAGGGCCACACAACGCCGGATGCAGCGCCTGTACCCCCACCCGCTGTGCCGAAAGGTCCTCCGGCCGCGCCTGCCGCTTCTGCAGTCGCGGGTCACGAGGGCCACGCGGCGCTGGGCGCGCAGCCTGCCATGTCGGCGGATATGGCGCACGAGATGGGCCATGGCGGCAAGGACCTGCCGGCCATGGTCCGCGACATGCGCAACCGTTTCTGGATCTGCCTGATCTTCACCGTGCCAATCTTTGTCTACGCCCCGATGGGAGACTTCTTCGAGCCGCCGGCACCGCCGTTTGGGCTGGAGCTCAATCTGTGGCTGTTCTTCTTCGCCAGCGCCGCGATTCTTTATCCGAGCTGGCCGTTCTTCGTCTCCGCCTGGCGCGCGATCAGGAAGGGCACCCTGGGCATGGCGGCGCTGATCGTGTTGAGCGCTGGTACCGGGTATCTCTTCAGTGTCGGCACCACGTTCTTCTTCAAGGAGGGCGGGCAATTTTTCGAAGCTGCATCCGTCCTGTTGGTTTTCATCCTGCTCGGCCATTGGCTGGAAATGCGTGCCCGCGCGGGTGCGTCATCGGCAATCACGGCGCTGATGGATCTCACGCCGGCGCAGGCCTCTGTTATCCGCAACGGCGCCGAGGTTGAAGTGCCAACCGCGGAGGTGTTGGCGGGCGAGATTGTCGTGATCCGGCCGGGCAACAAGATTCCGGTCGACGGCA
>PLYG01000116.1 GCA_003153335.1 Betaproteobacteria bacterium
CGAAATGGTCAGGTTGACCATGACCGTGTTCACCTGGAAAAACTCCTGCAGTTCCGGCAGGCTTGGTGTGTAAACGGTCTGGGTAAATGGACCGAGGAACGCGGTCGCGGCAACGCCCGTGAGGATAGCTGCATTGTTCGCTGCGGCCAAGATATTTCCTGCGTGCGGGAATTCCCGCGTTACCGCTAGTGTAGCCGTATCCACGTTGAGAACAGACGAGTCAAGGCTGGAGTCAAAGTTTCTCTTGGCGACATCTTCGTCGCCGCCACTTACGCGATTACCGCGGCCGGCGCAACGACAGCGAGCGCGCCACTCCAGGTAAATGCCTGGCCTACCCAGAAAATTCCGTGCGCTATTTTCTGACCGCGGGGACCGTTGCGCGGCCCTGCATGGACGAGGACGGAGCGTCGGCAGAACTTGCGGTGACGGGCAGCGAATGCGTGATCGGCGTCGCATTGTTCCTGGGTGGCGAGCGCCGGCTATGCTACGAACAGACTTGGGAAAATGGGCTCACCTTGCGTCCCGTTCCTTGCGGAATCGCACGTCGAACGCGGCTTGGAGGGTCGGACCACTGTGCGGGAGCGTACAGACTTGGCCGGCCACCTGCCGTAAGTTGCAGGCAGTTGGCGGGGATGTGGTCCTGAGATGCGGCCACCGGGTGGCTTGTCGATCGATGCTTCGATGGCAATCCGATTGGGGAAGTCCCGATGTCGCGCCTCGGTTCTTCCACTCTTTCAGTACGGCGTGCCGGCCGTTTACCGGTACTCGTTATCAGGAGCAAGTCATGAACATGAACAAAGACCAAGTCAAAGGCAGAGTTAGCGAAGCGGAAGGCAAGATCAAGGAAGTCGCCGGCAAGATCGTGGGCAACGAGTCCATGGAACTAAAAGGCAAGGTTCAAAAGACTCTTGGCCAGGCTCAAGCAAAGTTTGGTGATGTCAAGGCCGACATGAAAGACGCAAAGAAGGGCGCCTGACTCCAGCCCTTCATTCTCCCCGAGAAGTGCGCCACACTAACCGGCGAACATCTCTCGCGGCGAAGCGTCCATACGCCTGGTAAGGGGCGCATGGATCGCTGGAGCCCGACCGTAGCAATGCGGATCTTGCGGTCCCTCTGGTCGTACGCGTGCGGCACAGGTCGTTTTTGTGTCGATCCCGGCGTTCGGCAACGGCAACTGTCCCGCCGGGACCGTGCCGGCCTACCGCGCCTGTAACAATGGATTCACCCGGGGCGTCGACAGCTACCACCGCATCACCACCAGCCAGGCCAGCATCCTGGCGTTAGTGCCTCGCCGCTGGAGCTATGAACGCGTGGTCATGTGCGCGCCGTAATGAGCCGGCCCTCGGATCCAGGACGCGCCGGGCCGTAACGTTGATGGCGAGAAAGGCATCCAGAGTTTTGATCAATATGCCGCGTCCGCGGCAGGGAGATCTTCCGTACCGTGTTCGCGGGATGGCTTGCCTGCCATTGCGGTGCCATGATCGCTCCGCCTGGTGACGACTCGCGCGACGACTGAAACACGGCACATCCGCCGATTGTGTTGTTCGTGAAGTCTTGCGTCGAAGCGCGGTCCGAACCAGGACCAACGCGGGAAATCATTGCGGCAGGCAGTTCACGGCCTGCCCGAGGTTCACGGTGACCGGTGTGCGTTGATGCACGGACAGCGTTGCCGAAAGTCAGTTTGCCTGCACGCTAAACGCTGCGCCCTCTGTGGTCCATGTTTACCGCCCGCAGGCGAATGTGGTTCACGTGCGTTCGGCAGCGTACGGATTGCGCCGGATTCTTCGGTCAGACTGTATTAATCGATGGCGAACCAGGGATGGCTCGCGGAGGGCGTGGTGACGTGCATGCCACAGTAACTGCTTGCGCCTGTTTGGCGCCAGTCACGTCTGTTAAAGGAAAATGAGCAATGTTGGATTTACAGGAATGCAAAGCACGACGGAATACGTCTTTCGGCCAGCGCATTGCGCTTTGCCTGGCGGCGTTTGCAATGCTGTCGCTTGCATCGCAGGCGCGCGCGGTGCCCGCGCTCGATCCGACGTTTGGCGCGGGCGGCATGGTGCGCATAGGCGTACCCGTGGGCGGGGAAGATACGCCGACCGCGTCGACGCTGCAGCGTGACGGTAAATTGCTGGTCGGGGGCCAGACCAGCGGGAGACAAGAGACCACCGGGAGCCAAGCGAGCGGTTTCGTG
Organism: Betaproteobacteria bacterium; assembly: GCA_003153335.1. Taxonomy (GTDB): domain Bacteria; phylum Pseudomonadota; class Gammaproteobacteria; order Burkholderiales; family Casimicrobiaceae; genus PALSA-1005. Next base: position 2,195 of record PLYG01000116.1, read on the forward strand.
GTCCGGCTGAATGCGAATGGCGGCCTGGATGGATCGTTCGGCCAGAATGGCGTTGCCTTCTTGTCGCCCAGTCTCGGTATTCTGCAACTTGAGCAGCAATCGGATGGATCTCTACTGATTGCTCGCACCACTTTAAGCAGTGCGTTCGTGGTGACGCGGCTCACCGCGACCGGCGCTGTCGACGCCACGTTTGGCACTGACGGTTCGTTCGCCCTGGAACCGGGTAACATCCTGGCGAAGCCGACCCGTTTCGTACAGCAGCCGGACGGCGTAATCCTGCTGATTTCCGATGCTACCGAGGGAAGGAGCTTTGCTCTGCGGCTGGTTCGCCTGACCGCTGCCGGAATTCGCGACATCTCTTACGCACCCAATGGCGAAAAAATACTTGGCGACTTGCCCATTGAGTTCAAATTGGCGCCGGGGATTTCGGTGGTGGCGGAGCCGGCTGGCGGCTTTACGGCACTGGCAATGGCAAGTTATCCAGATCCCCTGGGAATCTATCTGCTGCTGCGCGTCACCAATTCCGGTTCGCTTGATACCAGCTTTAGGGTGGTTGGCCTGGTGTCGGGCTACGACCTGGGCCATCCCTTCGACATGCCTACATCGATCGCGCGCACGGGCGACGGCAAAATGTTGCTCCTGGGCGATTCGCAGGTTGATAACCAGAACCCCCCTATTGGCGAAGTCAGGCTTTGGCGCGTCACGGCGAACGGGTTTGCGGACGCTGCTTTCGGCGCCGCCGGCCGCGTGGATGTCAGCGGTTCGCGACTCCAGAGCGCGCGACTGCGCATGACAGCGCTTGCCGATGGCAGTATTGCACTGGTCGGATCATCTTCCGATTTGTCTACCCTAGTGTGATGCTGTTTTGACGACACCGGTGCACTCAAATCTGGTTTTGGAACGGCCGGGATAGCGTCAATCGGCCCGGTTGACTATGCCGAAATCCTCCCACTCGCTGTAATGCCCGACAGTGCCGGCGGCTTGCTCATTCCCGCCACCGTAGACTTGGGCTTTCTCTGTAACGGGTGTCGCCTGGGCGCCGACGTTGCGGTCGCGAACCTCGACAGCACGGGCCGTCTGCGAACCGGATATGGCCGCGGCGATGGTTTTGCCATCTGGAACAACGACACTGGTGGCGACTACAGCGACAACAGTATCGATACGGTGCTGGTCGAACCCTCCGGCCGAATCCTGCTTACCGGTGTTTCGAACGATCGGCGGACCAATGAGTGGACGCTCACGCGGCTGACTTCGAATGGCGCAGCCGACGTCGCCTTCGGCGGCAATGGGAAAGTTTTTCCGAGGCAGTCTCATTGCGATGGAGCGTTACGCACTGTCGAACAACCAGGTGGCGCGATCGTGGTCGTCACCGGTTCGGGCGCAGGCAGTTTCTGTTTGGTTAATGGGCCGACCGTCGCGTTGCGATTTGACGCGTCGGGGATACTCGATACTGCGTTCAAGCCCGATCTTGCCCCGGGGTCTTCCGCCTTTGTTGACGTTGCATTTGCTGCGCGTGCGGATGGCCGCTTGCTGTACGGGACGACTGTATTTCTCCAGGGCGTGCCGGGTGGTCCCAACGCAGCGATACTCCAGCAAACCCTGCCGGACGGTACGCCGGATTCCGCTTTCGGAGTGAACGGGAAAGTAACCATTCCTCTTGCCGCGGGCGGGGGTTCACGCACAGCCGATCTCGTCGTGCTTGGCGACGGATCGGTGGTATTCGCCTTCCTGACATCAACCAATCTGGTCCTCTATAGAGTCGATGCGCGGGGTGCGCCCGTCGCGTCGTTCGGGATCGGGGGGCGGTTCACTTACAGTGGAGCATTTGGCGATGTCGTTGGGGGTTTCTCTGGGCGTCCCCTATTTTCGTTGCTCTCTCTTCAAGACGGATCGCTGCTGGCCGCCATCCGCTTGTCCACCAAATTACCAGGTTCCATTACCTATTCGTTGTTGGCGGTTCGAATCTCCGCGGACGGCACGCTGATTGATGCCTCAAATCTGTTGGGGACGGACAAGACCTTCCTTGAGTGGAGCTTCGTGGCGATGCCGGATGCCAGCGTGCTGATTGCCCGTTCTTCCCGGGATGCAACTGTGTCGGCGGCTGCGCTCTATCGCCTGCTTCCGGATAACAGTTTAGACGCGGGTTTTGGCGTTGGCGGTGCTTATCCGCTGCTTGGCTTGCTAAGCGTAGACGCGTTGGCGCTCGACGCCGACGAGCGCTTGCTGGTTGCAGGACAGGATGCAACGAGCGCCATACTTGTTCGTTACGACCTGAGCGGAGCGGTCGCCAGTATGCCTGTCGTCGAGTACTACAACACCGGCCTGCAGCATTATTTCATCACCGCCGGGGCAGCCGAGATGGCAATGATCGAAGCAGGCGGCGCCGGCCCCGGCTGGCAGCGCACTGGTTATGGTTTCCGCGCTTACCTGCCGGAGAATGGCGTGGCGATCGGTGCGCTACCGGTATGCCGCTTTTACGGCACGCCGGGCCGCGGCCCGAATTCGCACTTTTATACCGTGAATGCGGCTGAGTGTGCCGCCGTTAAAAAGGATCCAGGCTGGGCTCTTGAAGGAACCGCATTCTATTTGTTCGCACCGGTGAACGGGCAATGCGCGGCGGGCGAACAAGCGGTCTATCGCGTCTACAACAATCGCTTTGCGCAGAACGATTCAAACCATCGCTACACCACCGATCCGAACTTGTATGCGCAGATGCAGGCGCAGGGCTGGTTGGCAGAAGGCGTCGCGTTCTGCGGGCCGATGCAGTAAGAATTCTCTGTAACAGGCTGTTGGAGCCGGCCGTTGTCGATGCGCCGGTAATCCTCTTGCAGGTGCAGCGAGAGTACACCGACCGCGACGCAACCGGCGCGGCCGGGCGCAGGGTCGACAAGGTGCACAAGGTACAATACGCGCACGTCAATAAAGCTGAGTGAGCAATGGCCGCACGGTACTTCGGACTGATCCCCGCCGCCGGAAAGGGATCGCGCTTCGGCGGTGAATTGCCGAAGCAATACCAGGCGCTGCACGGCCGCGCGATACTGGCCTACGCTGTCGATGCGCTCGTCGTGCAGACGCCGCTGACGCGCGTGTATGTCTTGCATGCGGGAGACGATCGCCGCTGCGTCCAGGTGACCGGATCCGGCTACCGGATCGCGACGATGCCCTGTGGTGGCGCGACGCGGGCCGAGTCGGTGCGCAATGGACTCGCCTCGTTGCGCGGCGAACTGAGCGATGACGACTGGGTGCTGGTGCACGATGCGGTCCGGCCGTGCCTGCCCAAGGATGCGTTGCGGCGGCTGCTTCACGAAGTGGGGGACGATGCGGTGGGCGGCCTGCTGGCGATACCCGTGGCCGATACGCTCAAGCGTGAAGACCAGAACGGACGGGTGGCTGCAACCGAAGCGCGCGCCGGGTTGTGGCAGGCGCAAACGCCCCAGATGTTTCGCTACGGCGTGCTCTGGGAAGCGTACCAATCCTTTGGCGGCCTCGATGCGACGGACGAAGCCGAGGCCGTCGAAAAATTCGGCATGCAGCCCAAGCTGGTGCTGGGCAGCAGTGCCAACTTCAAGATCACGTATCCGGCCGACTTGGTGATTGCGGCGGCCATCCTCCGGCCGCCCGAGAACTAACCATGCGCGTCGGCCAGGGCTTTGACGTGCATGCGCTGGTGCCGGGCCGGCCGCTGATTATCGGCGGGGTTACGATTCCTTATGAGCGCGGGCTGGCCGGGCACTCCGATGCCGACGTGCTATTGCATGCCGTGTGCGATGCGCTGCTCGGTGCGGCCGGACTCGGCGACATCGGCGACCACTTTCCGGACACCGCAGCCGACCTCAGGGACATCGATAGCCGGCGCCTGTTGCGTCGCGTCGGCGAATTGATTGCGCCGCGCTGGACCGTGGTCAATGTCGATGCCACGGTGATTGCGCAAGCGCCCAGGCTGAGTCCGTTCAAGGCGCAGATGGCGGCGAATATTGCCGCCGATCTGCGCCTCGATCCGACCCGGGTCAACATCAAGGCCAAGACCACAGAACGCCTGGGGTTCACCGGCCGCGGCGAGGGCATCGCGGCGGAAGCGGTGGTGCTGCTGGCGCGACAGCCGGAACCCGAACCTGGCGTGGCTGGCGCGTAACCACCCCTCACCCCGGCCCTCTACCCGCAAAGCAGGGCGAGGGAGTTTGTGGTCTTATCGGCCCGTCATTGCCGGTAGCGGCAACGCGATCCGCGCCAGCGTGCCGCCATCCTGACGCAACAGCAGGGTGAATTCACCGCCGTGCAGGGTCACGACGCGATCCACGATGGCCAGTCCCAACCCCGAACCCAGCTTGCCACCGGCAGCGCTGCCGCGCGCGGTGTCGAGGCGGGTGAACGGCTGCTTCAGGCGTTCCACTTCGGAAGGCGGAATGCCGGGACCGCGGTCGGCAATCTCGATCACCGCGTTGTTGGCCTCCTGACGCACGACAATGTCTACCGTGGGGCTGCCATAGCGGTACGCATTGTCGATCAGGTTCACCAGCGCGCGTTCGATCGACTGGGCGCGCAGCGGCAACAGCGGAAGACCGGGGGCCGGCACAAACGTGATTGCCTGACCCTTGCGGCGACAGCGCTCCACGCATTCTTCGACCAGCGCATTCAGATCATGCATCGCCAGCGGCGTCTTGTCCTCGCCGCGCGCGAAATCGAGGAACTGATTGATGATGCGGTCCATCTCCTCGATGTCGTCGATCATGCCTTCCTTCATGGTCTCGTCGTGCACGGCCATTTCGGCGCTTAGCCGCAAGCGCGCCAACGGCGTGCGCAGGTCATGCGAAACACCGGCCAGCAGCAACGCGCGATCCTCTTCCATCTGTTTGAGATTCGACGTCATCCGGTTAAAGCCCTTGGCGAGGCCCGCAATTTCGGTGGGGCCGGATTCGGGCAGCGGCGGCGGCGTGCGTCCCTTGCCGACCGCGGCTACCGCGTCTTGCAGTTGCCTGAGTGGACTGTTCATTCGCCGTGCAAAAAAATAGGCGGCGAGCAGCAGCACGATCAATACGGTGCCGCTCCAGATCATCACCCGCGTGGGCAACTCGGCGTCGGCGCGGGGCAGCGTGAAGCCTGCCCAATAGGCGGCATCGCCGGCGGTCAGCCGTATCCAGGCGATGAGCCCCTCGCCAGAAGGTTGCAGCCGCAGTTCGGTGTCCTCTCCCAGACGCGCCCGGAGGCGCTCCTGCAGTTCCATCATCCGCGGACCCAGGGCAGGGCGGCCGATGGTCGGGCGCTCGGCGACGGACAAGAGCAAGACGCCGTACTCCTTGCCCAGTCGGCGCAGAAATCCCGGGCGATCCTGGCTTTGCAGACTCGATAGCGCCGCGCGCAAGGTCTCGAGCTGCGCGATCTTGGTGTCGCCGAATTGCCGTTCCGCGAGCGATGCGCGGTCGTACCGGAAAATGAGCAGCGCCGCGACAAAGCCGATTGCCGTCACCGCGATGAGCAGCAGCGCCAGCCGGCCGAAGAGCGATCGGGGCAGGACGCTCATTTGCTCTCGCCGTCGGGGACGAACACGTAACCGAAGCCCCATACCGTCTGAATATATCGTGGCGATCCTGGATCGGTCTCGATCAGTTTGCGCAGGCGCGATATCTGCACGTCGATCGCGCGGTCGAAGACTTCGTGATCGCGGCCGCGCGCGAGCATCATCAGCTTTTCGCGGGCGAGAGGCTGGCGCGGATGCGTGACCAGCACCTTGAGCAGGCTGAACTCGCCGGTCGTCAGGCCCAGTGTCTCGTCGCCGCGCTTGAGCGAGCGCGTAGACAGGTCGAGCGCATACGCGCCGAACGTAATGACGCCTTCACCCGTCGGGGCGCCGGGCGCGGTGGTTTCGCTGTAGCGCCGCAGCACGGCGTTGATGCGCGCCACGAGTTCGCGCGGGTTGAACGGTTTGGGCAGGTAATCGTCAGCGCCCATTTCCAGTCCGACAATACGGTCGACGTCCTCGCTTTTGGCCGTGAGCATGATGATGGGAACGGTCTCGCCATTGCCGCGCAGGCGCCGACAGATAGCGAGCCCGTCTTCGCCCGGCAGCATCAAGTCCAGCACGAGCAGGTGCGGCGGATCGCGTTGCAGCCGCTTGTCGAGCATCGTTCCATCGGGCAGCGTATTGACCACGAATCCCTGCTCGGTCAGATAGCGGCTCAGCAAGTCGCGCAAGCGCGCATCGTCGTCGACCACCAGGATCTTTTGGGTTGCTGGTTTCATCAGTATGCCGTGAAGTGCGGGGACAATATGTCCGCAAATTGTAACCCCGCGGCTTGAATGCAAAGATTGCTTACATCTTGGGGCTGTGCGGCAGGAACATTCCTGCGCATAATGCTCCTAAGTTACAGCAGCGGTGATTCGTCGACGATCCCGCAGCCACTCTTTCCACTGAACCGAAAAGGACACATCATGTTTGGACTTACACGCAACAGCCGCAGGGTCGCATTGGCTCTTGCATTCTGCGCGGGGTTGTCGGCGCTGCCCGCGACGGCGCAACCCGGGCCCGGAGGCGATCGTATTATCCACGCCATCGCCGCCTTCAAGGCGCAACTCAATCTAGATCCTACCTCGCAGCAGCCGTTGTGGGATGCCGCAGTCGCCGCAGGCAAGGCCGAGCGCGACGCTGCGAAGCAGCGCAGGCAGACGGTCAAGCAGGTGGCAAGCGAGGAATTGGCCAAGCCCACCCCGAATCTGTCGAACATTGCGACGGCCGCTGACCATGTCCAGGATGTCGATACCGCAGCCCATCATCAGGTCCGCGCGCAATGGCTGGCGCTCTATGCAACGTTCACGCCCGACCAGATCGCGGTGGTAAAGGCTGGCATCGAGAAACGGATGGCGCGCATGGAAAGCTTCCGTGAACGCATGCACAAGCGTTTTGGTAACCACTGATCAACAGCACTTCTCCTTGTAGTGAGGGCCGGCGGGTGGCGCGCCGGCCTTTTTTTATCGGCCACGCCCGGGACGTCGAATAGGCGCCTGTTCTACACCTGGCGAGGCCGCACTTGACAGGACTATGCAAATGTCATAGCATTAAACCATTACCGGTGTGGCAACCCTTCGGGGTCAATAATGCCGGGGATACAGGCCAGGCACATATAGTCGACACCCTCCGGTCTTATGCCTGATCTTTCTTCAGACCTCCGTCATGCGGGGGTCTCTTTTTGTGCGCATAGCAGAAGCTCTGACAATTTTTCCGGCGCCGGGCAACTTACGGCTTGACAACCTATGTCAATAGCATAAAATGCAATCGCCCTCCGGCTGAGCGGAATTTCCCGACCTCCCTCCGGTCAAGTGACTCAGCCGTTTTTTCTGCCCCCGTGCAAGCGGGGGCATTTTTTTTAGTCCACGGGTGATGGCTGCAGCCGGTTGATGCGGGACAAGGCCATCCTGCCTGCAGCAGGATCAGGTTGTGGCTGCGGCACGCACCGTTGTTGCGGTGCTTAACTTATGCTACGCAAAAGTTAGCCTGCGCCGCAACCTGGTCTTGCTTCACAGCAAGACCAGGTTGTCCCGATGGATGAGTTCTGATTCGTCTACGTAGCCCAGTATGGTCTCGATTTCGCTGCTGGGCTTGCGCAGGATTCGATGCGTCTCCTGGGCGCTGTAGTTGACCAGGCCGCGGGCAATTTCCTTGCCATCTGCGGCAATGCAGGTGATGACTTCGCCGCGCTCGAACTCGCCCTGGCAGGCAATGACACCGATGGGCAGCAAACTTTTTCCGTCGCGCCTGAGCGCGCGGGCCGCGCCTTCGTCTATGGTCACGGTACCGCGGACCTGCACATGATCGGCCAGCCATTGCTTGCGCGCGGTCAGCGACAGTGGTTCGGCCTTCAGATGCGTGCCGATGACCTCTCCTTCTGCCAGACGCAGCAGCACCTCCGGTTCCCGGCCGCTGGCGATAATGGTGGAAACGCCGCCGCGAGCCGCGCGCTTGGCGGCGAGGATCTTGGTCAGCATTCCGCCCTTGGCCAGATTCGATCCGGTGCCGCCGGCCATCGCTTCCAACGCCGAGTCGCCGGCCTTCGCATGCTGGACAAATGTCGCCGCTGCGTCCTTGCGCGGATCGCCGGTGAAGAGACCGGCCTGATCGGTCAGGATGATCAATACATCCGCTTCGATCAGGTTGGCGACCAGTGCGCCCAGCGTGTCGTTGTCGCCCACCTTGATTTCTTCGGTGACGACTGTATCGTTTTCGTTGACGACGGGAATGACTTTGAGCCCGAGCAAGGTGCGCAGCGTGGTCTTGGCGTTCAGATAGCGCTTGCGGTCGGCCAGGTCATCGTGGGTCAGCAGGATCTGGGCGGTGTGTAGTCCGAATTTCGCAAAGCTGGATTCGTAGACCTGTATCAGCCCCATTTGGCCGACGGCCGCCGCGGCCTGCTGCTCGTGCACGGCCGACGGGCGTTTGGTCCAGCCCAGGCGCTGCATGCCCTCGGCGATCGC
>PLYG01000374.1 GCA_003153335.1 Betaproteobacteria bacterium
GACGGCGTCTACACCACCGACCCGCGCGTGGTGCCCGAGGCGCGGCGACTGGACAAGATCACGTTCGAGGAAATGCTGGAAATGGCCAGCCTCGGATCCAAGGTCCTGCAGATCCGCTCGGTCGAATTCGCCGGCAAATACAAGGTCAAACTGCGCGTGCTGTCCAGTTTCGAGGACGGGGAAGGACCGGGCACGCTGATTACTTTCGAGGAAGACGAGAACATGGAACAGGCAATCATTTCCGGCATCGCGTTCAGCCGCGATGAAGCCAAGATATCGGTGATGGGCGTTCCCGACAAGCCCGGCATCGCCTATGCGATTCTGGGGCCGGTGGCGGCGGCCAATATCGACGTAGACATGATCGTGCAGAACATCGGCGCCGGTGGGCTCACCGATTTTTCATTCACCGTCAATCGCGGCGAATATCAGAAAACGCTCAACGTGCTCAATGCCGAGCGCGGCAGCGGCCTCCTGGCGAAAGAAATCCTGGGTGACAACAAGATCGGCAAGGTCTCGCTGGTCGGTATCGGGATGCGCTCGCACGTGGGGATTGCGAGCAAGATGTTCAAGGCGCTGGCCGACGAAACCATCAATATCCAGATGATTTCGACGTCCGAGATCAGGACCTCGGTCATCATCGACGAAAAGTACCTGGAACTGGCCGTGCGCGTGCTGCACAAGGTGTTCGAACTCGACAAGGAACCGACCGCGGCATAGACGCGATGTGGTCGTTGCTTTGACCGAACACGCGCAACCGCGTAAACTTCGCAACTTCCGGAGAGATGGCCGAGTGGTCGAAGGCACTCCCCTGCTAAGGGAGCATACGACTAAAATTGTATCGAGGGTTCGAATCCCTCTCTCTCCGCCAATTGATCTCTGATAACAGATAATACGACCGGCAGCGGAAACACGATCGTCGAGCGCGATCGCCTGCCACCTGCGTTATCGTCTGCGGGTATCGAAACTGCATGGCCTCCGGTTCATGATGACCCGTTATCGTCGTTTGCAAGCAATTCGTCGAGCGGGTGGACGATCAGCGTCAGGCCGTCCAGAGCGCTGACGCGCACCCGGTCGCCGACGCGCGCCTCCCACCGGCCCGTTTGGAGCGCATCTGCCGCCCCTGGGCGAGCCAGCCACATTTCGCCATGCAGCCGGACCCAGGTTACGCCACCCGCGACCGCCGCGACGGTGCCGGTCGAACCGGGCAGTGCTTCCGGACCGCTGACCACCGGCAGCAGGCGTGCACGCATGGCGAACGCGCCGAATCCCAGGATTACTGCCGCGCCAGTCAGCGCCATGCCGACCACGACGCCCGGGGCCAGCCCGAAGCCGGGGGCTTCGGTATCGATCAGCATCAGTCCGCCGAAGATGAAGGCGGTGATACCGCCCACGCCGAGCACGCCGAAGCTCGGGATGAAGACCTCGGCGATCATGAGTGCCGCACCCAGCAGCAGCAGGCCGACCCCGACCCAGTTCACGGGCAGCAGTTGCAGTGCATACAAGCCAAGCAGCAGGGCGATCGCACCGGCGACACCCGGTAGGCCAACGCCGGGACTGTTGAACTCGACGAACAGCCCGTAGATGCCAAACATCAGCAGTGCTACGGCGAGCGTCGGGTTGGACAGCAGCGCCAGCAGTGTGTTGCGCCAGTCCGGGTCGACGCGTTCGATCGGGGCACCGGCCAGGTCGAGTTTCGTCCTGGCGCTGACCAGTTCGACCTCGCTGCCGTCGATCTTCCTGAGCAGATCCGGGACATCGGCCGCAATCACGTCGATGACGCCGCCGTTCAAGGCCTCCATGGCGGACAGGCTGCTGGCGCGACGCACGGCCCTCTCGGCGAAATCGGCATTGCGGCCGCGTAGTTGCGCCAGGCTGCGGATGTAGGCGGCCGCGTCGTTGACAGCCTTGGCCGTCATCGCGTCGGCGGGGCCTCCTTCATCTTCCGCTGCCGGCGTGTCCTTGCCATCTGCCTTCTTTGCCTTGTCGCCGGGATTCGGCTCCTTCTGCGGCACCGGTATCGCGCCGGGCTTGCTCGGCGTACTGCCCGGCAGACCGATTGCGACTGGCGTGGCGGCACCGAGGTTGGTGGCCGGTGCCATCGCGGCGATATGGCTTGCATACAAGATGTAGGTGCCCGCGCTGGCCGCGCGCGCGCCTTGAGGCGCGACGAACGTGGCCACCGGCATCGGCGAGGCGAGGATGTCCTTGATGATGGCGCGCATCGANNTCCAGCGCCCGGTGGACGAAATCGCTCGTCGCCGGCCCAATCACCCCGTCAATGCCAAGCACCATGACCGGTCGGTTGCCGACCTGCGCCAACGTGCTCGGCGCGGCCGACGCCGCCATCACCGTGGCGATCGCAAGCAATGCTGTCGTGACCAGTCCGTGCCGCATGGTTGTGTTGACCCCCGCATCACCCGCCGGTTCCCGCTGACGCAGGCACCGGGGCGGCGCCGCCGTCCAGTGTCATGCGTCTTGTCATACGCCCAGCGGCAGCTTGACGGATGGGCCAACGGCTACGATACTTACACTCAGGCGGTTGAATTTCCCGTCCGTTGTCATTTGAGCTACGGTTCAAGTCGGTAACAGGCAAAAATATGAAAAAAACCGCTTTCACTTCCTTGGTTTACGAGTCGTTTACTTNNAGAGTGGGGAGGGCGTGCAAGTCCGCAAGTCCGGATGGGCAGATTTGTTTCTGCAAGAGGATTGGTGGGCAATTTGGCTGGGGGTCGGGATCATGGTCATCGCCATCGTCCTGTTTAGCAACGGCAGCACCGCCCTCAAGTCGCTCGCAATCAACCCGGGTGGGCTGAAATGGACGTCTTTTGGCCAATTAGCCGATCATTTCGCGCAAAATGCCCATCTGTATTTTTACCAGT
>PLYG01000188.1 GCA_003153335.1 Betaproteobacteria bacterium
CCAAAATAGACGACGTTGGGATTCAACGGATCGATCGCGATCGAATTGATCGCCTGATAGGGAAGCCCGCCCAGCTTTGTCCAGGCGCCGCCGCCATCGGTGGTTTTGTACACGCCGCCGCCGGGTGAAGCGACGTAGATGATGTTGCCGTTCTGCGGGTGAAACGCGATGTCGATAACCCTGCCCAGATTATTGTCGGGTCCCAGATCCTGCCATTGCGGTGCGGCCTTCAGGGCGCCTGCCAATGCCGCTCTTTGCTCTTTGCGTTGCTGCTGGTAGTCGACCATCGCGGCCACATCCGGCACGGCGTCGAGGCTGCCTTGTTCCTGCATGATGCCGAACAGCCTGTTGGGCGGCCTTTGATAGAGCGACATCTGCGAGAACTGCTCCATGTTTACTTGCTGCGTCATCACCGTGCCATCGCTGCGCAGCGATGGCTGCGCTACAGGCGACAATGGCGACTCGGACGAGATGGGCGCCACCGCGCAACCAGCGAGTACGCCAACAAATACCGGCACGAAAAGAAACTTGACAGGATTGGATTTCAAGTGGACCTCACATTTCTGAGGATGACCCATCGACCATTCGACGGATCGAAAAGGATGAAACAGAGCGCAATACTGGGCAAGGCTCGATATCCTTTCGCGAACGCAAAACAGATCGGGCATGGCGCCGTTTGTTTTCAAACAATCAACAATGCCGCCCGATATTCCCATGCGGAAACTGGATCGAATGAGTTCGGGCCATGAATCGGCAGACAGGGACTGCAGAAAATTTTCTTATGTCGTCTGCAACCTCCGGGAACAACCTCGTTTGATCCCCAATCGCTGCATAGTAGGGGTGCGATCCCATACGGTCAAGACGTAATGGCATCGGGTGCAACTTCCATCTGTACATGCAGGCCTTTGCGGGTTATTCGCAAGACTCCAGCATCGGTGCGACGGATTGGAAATTCAACCGTGCCGGCTCTGAAGGCACTGCGCCTAATCCTTCCCCGATCGCGCCCGCTTCAACGCCCGATCCACGCTGGCGAGGATTCCGCGCAGAATATTGACTTCTTCATGTTCAAGCCGCGTGCGCGAGAACAGCCTCCGCAACCGGGGCAACAGCCGCCGCGGCCGCTCGGGGTTGAAGAACCCGAGATCGCGCATGGTGCGGGCCGCGTGCCGATGCAGGCCGGCGATTTCGTCCTGCGCGGCCGGACGATAGGTCAGCGCCGCGTAGCCGCCCACCAGGGCCGCCGCCATCCGTATCTCATAAGCCAGCACCTGGACAGCCGCCGCGAGATTAAGCGATCCATAGTCGGGATTGGATGGAATATAGGCCAGCGCCTGGCAGCGGCTTGCCTCGTCGTTGGTGAGGCCGAACATTTCGGTGCCGAACACCAGCGCCACATCGCCCGCTGATACATGCCGGATGGCCTCCACCGCCGCCTCGCGCGCCGACCACACCTGGCCGACCAGTTCGCGGTGCCGCGCGGACAGGCCGATTGCGAGCACACAGCCGGCCAATGCTTCGTCCAACGTTGCGCACACGCGGGCCGCCTCGAGCACGTCCACGGCACCCGAGGCGCGGGCAGTGGCGTCAGGATGCGGATATTTTTGCGGGGCCACCAGCACGAGTTGCGCCAGGCCCATGGTCTTGAGTGCGCGCGCCGCCGCGCCGATGTTGCCCGGATGACTGGTTTGACACAGCACGATGCGGATTCGCGTCAGCCGTTCTTCGGCGGTGGTCACGGCAGGTATGGGTGCGGCGCAGCAAACAAGGTAAAATGGCCATCCACCGAAAGGTTTGCCGAAAGCGGCCGTAGAAGAAACACGCGTCGAAGAACACGGCTAAGCTGCCGGGCCCACCAATCAGGAAATTCATGCATCCGATGCTCAACACCGCCATCAAGGCGGCACGCAAGGCCGGCACCGTCATCCAGCGCGGCGCCCGCGACCTGGACCGGCTTACCGTCACTTCCAAGGGCCCCAAGGATTTTGTCAGTGAGGTCGACAGGGCTGCCGAAGCCGCGATTGTAGAGATCCTGCTCGATGCCTATCCTGACCACGGGATTCTAGCAGAGGAAGGCACGATCAACGCCAAGGTCAAGAATCCGGACAACATCTGGATCATCGACCCGCTGGACGGGACGACCAACTTTCTGCATGGCTTTCCCCATTACTGCGTATCGATCGCGTTGCAGCACAAGGGCGTGATCACCCAGGGCGTCGTCTACGATCCGAATCGCAACGATTTGTTCACCAGCACGCGCGGCGCCGGCGCCTACATGAACGACCGCCGGCTGCGTGTCTCGCGCCGGATCCGGATGGATGAGTCGTTGATCGCGACCGGCTTTCCATTCAAGGACGGCAGCCTGGTCGAGACTTACCTCGACATGATGCGCGAAATGATGCACAAGACCGCGGGCCTGCGCCGCGCCGGCGCCGCCGCGCTGGATCTGGCGCACGTCGCCGCGGGTTGGTACGAGGGATTCTGGGAAGTGGGCCTCAACCCGTGGGACATGGCCGCAGGCAGCCTGCTGGTGGTCGAAGCCGGCGGCCTGGTGACCGACATTCACGGCGAGGACGCGTTTTTGCAGAACGGCAGCATCATCGCCGCCACACCGAAGATTCTTCCGCAAATGATGCAGACCCTGAGTCCGCACATGAAAAAAGCGCAAGCAAGCGAGAAGCAAGGAGTTTGATCAAGCAACTATCGAGGAGCAACAAGCATGAGCCGTGAAGTCGTTATCGTTAGTGGAGTTCGTACTGCCATTGGGACGTTTGGTGGCAGCCTGAAGGATTTTGCCCCGTCCGACCTGGCCGCGCGCGTGGTCAAGGAAGCGGTCGCCCGCGCCAAGATCGATCCGAATGAGGTCGGCCATTTATATCTGGGCAATGTGATTCATACCGAGCCGAAGGACATGTACATTTCGCGGCTCGCCTGTGTCAACGGGGGCCTGCCGCACGGCACGGCGGCGCTGACCGTCAACCGCCTGTGCGGATCCGGGATGCAGGCCATTGTATCGGCCGCCCAATCGATCCTGCTCGGTGACACCGATGCAGCGGTCGGCGGCGGCGCCGAATCGATGACCCGCGGCGGCTATCTCGTGCCATCGGCACGCTGGGGCGCGCGGATGGGCGATGCCAAGATGATGGACATGATGGTGGGCGCGCTCACCGATCCATTCGACACCGTTCATATGGGCATCACCGCCGAGGCCATCGCGAACAAATGGGGCATCAGCCGCGAGCAGCAGGACGCGTTTGCGCTGGAGAGCCAGAAGCGCGCCACCGCTGCGATCGCCGCCGGCAATTACAAATCGCAGATCTTAGGCGTCGAACTCAAGACCCGCAAGGGACCCGTGCAATTCGACACCGACGAACACGTGAAGTCCGACACCACGATGGAATCGCTGGCGAAACTGCGCCCGGCGTTTGTCAAGGAAAACGGTTCGGTGACCGCAGGCAATGCGTCGGGCATCAATGACGGCGCGGCGGCAGTCGTGTTGATGGAGGCGAGCGCCGCGGCCAAACAAGGCATCAAGCCGATCGCGCGATTGGTCGCTTATGGTCACGCCGGCGTCGATCCCAAGTTCATGGGCATCGGCCCCGTGCCCGCCGTGCAGAAGGCGCTGGCCAGAGCCGGCTTGAAAATGAGCGATATGGACGTCGTCGAGGCCAACGAGGCGTTTGCCGCGCAAGCCTGCGCAGTGGCCAAAGATCTCGGTTTCGATCCGGCCAAAGTAAACCCGAACGGCGGCGCGATTGCGATGGGCCATCCGATCGGCGCGACCGGCGCGATCCTGACCGTCAAGGCGATTTACGAACTGCACCGGACGGGCAAGCGCTATGCGCTGGTGACGATGTGCATCGGCGGCGGTCAGGGTATTGCGGCGATTTTCGAGCGGCTGTAGAGTCAAGTGACCCGCACCGCCACGATTGCCGGCGCCCTCGCCTACTTCGACTCCGGCGCTTTCCTGCGCGATCTGGACCGGCGCATTGCGTTTCATACCGAAAGCCAGGAGCCCCGGCAGGCTCCTGCGCTGACGGCGTATCTCGAAACCGAGATGATCCCGTCGCTAAACCGCTTGGGGTTCGCTTCGCGCATGGTCGCCAACCCAGTCGAGGGCTTCGGTCCGTTTCTGATCGCGAGCCGCCACGAAAGCGATGCATTACCCACCGTCTTCACCTACGGCCACGGCGACGTGATCCGCGGCTACGACAACCAATGGCGCGCCGGGCTCGAACCCTGGCGGATCACGGTCGAGGGCGAGCGCTGGTACGGACGCGGCACCGCGGATAACAAGGGGCAGCACAGCATCAATCTCGCCGCGCTGGAACAGGTGCTGCAGGCGCGCGGGGGCAAGCTTGGATTCAACGTCAAGCTGGTGATCGAAATGGGTGAGGAAACGGGGTCGCCCGGGTTGCGCGATCTGGCGGAGACGCTCCGCGACGAACTGGCGTCCGACGTGTTGCTGGCGTCCGACGGTCCGCGGCTGAACGCCGCGCAACCCACGGTGTTTCTCGGCTCGCGCGGCCTGGTCGATTTCGATCTGCACGTGAACCTGCGCGAAGGCGGCCATCACTCCGGCAATTGGGGCGGACTGTTGCGCAATCCAGCCATCGTGCTGGCCAACGCCATCGCCAGTCTGGTGACCAGCAATGGCCGCATTCTGGTTGAAGGTTTGCGCCCGCCGCCCATACCCGACGCGGTGCGCCGCGCCATCGCCGAGCTAACAGTCGGCGGCGGACCCGGCGATCCCGTAGTCGACGCGGATTGGGGCGAGCCCGGCCTCACGCCGTCCGAACGCGTGTTCGGCTGGAATGCGTTGGAAGTGCTCGCGTTCAAGGCAGGCAACCCGGACAATCCCGTGAACGCGATTCCCCCCACGGCGCACGCGCACTGCCAGTTGCGGTTCGTGGTGGGAACCAACTGGAAAGAGGTTGAACGGCACTTGCGGCAACATCTGGATGCGGCGGGATTTACGATGGTAGACATCGACGTGCAGCGCGGCACGCCCGCCACGCGGCTGGCGCCGGATCACCCGTGGGTCAACTGGACCCTGCAATCGATAGCGCGCACCACGGGCAAGAAAACGGTGGTACTGCCCAACCTGGGCGGTACGTTACCCAACGACGTGTTCGCCGACGTGCTCGGCCTGCCCACCGTCTGGATTCCGCACTCGTACCCCGGCTGCAACCAGCATGCGCCCAACGAGCATCTGCTGGCGCCGGTCGCCCGCGAGGCGCTGGAAATCATGACGGGCTTGTTCTGGGACCTGGGCGATAGCAGTACAGGCCTGCCGGCGCGGCACCGGCGCCCGAGCCGCGCTACCGACCGGAGGTAATTGCCCGGCCGTACGATGTGGATGCTTTACTTGGCGGGCGAGGACACCGGCTCGCCTTTTTTGACGATGTAGTTGGCGAGCACCTTTGCCTTGCCCGTCCCGACATTTTTGCCATCATGCACCACGCCGGCCGGGATGATAGGCGCGATCCAGCGCGGGGTACTGGGATCGCTGTTTGGAGGTGGGCGGCGATAAGTCCCGCTTGCTACAGTTTTTCTGTTATACCTAAACTTTTTGCATTTTAGGTATAATGCGATCATGATTCGCCAACCTGTCGAAACGCAAACTTTGTACGCGGAAATCTCCGAGCGCCTCCGAGCGCTCGAGGCTGTGCGCTCGTTTGCCAGCCTCTCCGGTTCCTTTGCGAAAAAGCAGGTGAGCGACGGCGACTATTGGTATTTCAAAACCAGCGAAGGCGCCGGAGGACAGCGCGAGTACTTCATCGGCCCGGACAATCGAGCGACCCAGGCCATCATGAAATCGTACGTGGCGGGACGACTGGAGGCCGAGGCCGCGCTGGCGCAGATCGAACGCCTGTGCGCCATGCTGCGGCACGGCGGTGCGATGCTCACCGATACGCCTTCCGCGCGGGTAATCTCCGGCCTTGCGAGCGCGGGCGTGTTCCGGTTGGGCGCGGTGCTTGTAGGCACCCATGCATTCATCGCCCTGGGCAATTTGCTGGGCGTGCGCTGGGAATCGGCATTGCGAACCCAAGACATCGATCTCGCCGCGAGCCGCGTGCTTCACGTCATCGTGCCGCAGACCGAAGCCGATCTGCCCAAGGCACTGGATGCACTCAACATGGGATTCCTGCCCGCTCCGGGCCTTAGCCCAAACGAAGCGGAAACTTCATTCAAGGTGCGAGGTCAGGCACTGCGAGTGGATCTGCTCACTCCGGCGAGCGGCGCCCGTGATGACAAGCCAGTTTTCATTCCCATGCTCAAGGCGGCTGCTCAACCACTGGAAATGCTCGACTATCTTCTCGATGCTTCGATTCCCGCTCCGTTGTTGAATGGGGGCGCGACGCTAGTCAATGTTCCCGACCCGGCCCGTTTCGCACTGCACAAACTCATCGTGAGTGGACGCCGGCAGGTCTTCGAACAGGTCAAAGCTGGTAAGGACAGGCAACAGGCCTCAGAAGTCATTTCGACGCTTTATGACGATCGGCGCGGGGACCTTGGACTTGCCGTCGAGGAACTGAACAAACGTCCGGCGCTCTGGCGGACGAGACTTCGGCGCGAACTGGCAAAACTCACCAATGATACAAAAGCCGCCCGCGAAATGATTCTCCGAGGGCTCGCCAAATAGGGTGGCCTTCCCGGCCATGTGAGTCTTTCGTCGAGGTCTCGATTGTGGAACGGGATTAGATGCTATTCCACAATTGCTGACTTGCAAGGCACGCCCCTGTCCGCTCAGTCAAAGCCAACCATCTCCACCCAATTGGCGCCCTTTCCAGTCGGGTACTTGTTCAGGAATTTGAGCCCCCCGCTGGCCGCATCGAGCGCATAGACTGAAATCGTTTCCGACTTTTCGCCGGTAACGACCATGAATTTTCCTTTCGGATCGATCGCGAATCCCCGCGGCTGCTTTTCGGTCGGCGTGCTCGACAAGTACGCGAGCTTGCCACTGGCGCCATCGACACTAAACGCGGCTATGGTGCCGCTGGTGCGCTCCGAGATGTACAGGAATTTGCCATCGGGCGTCATGTGGATGTCAGCCGCCCAGATGTCGTTGTCGGTGTTGCGCGGCGGCGGACCGCCGGGCACGCCAACGGCGCCGCGCGGCGCGCCAGGAATAAGCTTGGTATCGGCCGGCAGTCCCGATACAGAGCCTTGCTCGGTCAGCAGGCCGGTCTTGCCATCGAGGGTGAAGGTCGTCACCGCTCCAAGCATTTCGTTCAGCACGTAAAGGAATTTGTTGTCGCGCGAAGTGATGAAGTGGCGCGGGCCTGTCAACGCCTTCACCATCGCGACCGCGGGTGTATTCGAGGCAAGCCGGCCGGACTGGGCGTCAAACGTAAACTGGAAAATCTGGTCGCTGCCCAGCGTCGGCACGAAGGCGAACTTGTTGCTCTCGTCGACGCGGATCGAGTGCGCATTGCGCCCTACCGGGATGACCTGCAGCGGTTCGGCGGCTACGCGCCCGTCGCTGCCGACCGCGTTGACGCTGATCAGGTGCGCGTGGTACGAAGCACCGAACAGGTAGCGCCCGGTCTTGTCGAGCGATAT
>PLYG01000491.1 GCA_003153335.1 Betaproteobacteria bacterium
GATGACGGGCTGGCGGATCGGCTACGCAGGCGGACCGGCAGCGCTGATCAAGAACATGGTGAAGCTGCAGTCGCAGAGCACATCCAGTCCGTCTTCGATTAGCCAGGCCGCCGCGGTTCAGGCATTGTCGGGCCCGCAGGATTTCATCGCCACCAGCCGCGAGATGTTTCAGAGCCGCCTCGACAAGGTTGTCAAATGGCTCAATGAAGTTCCCGGCGTGCAGTGTCACAAGCCGGAAGGGGCTTTTTATGTGTTTGCGTCCTGCGCAGGCGCGATCGGGAAAAAGACGCCGGGTGGAGCCGTCATTCAAAACGATGCCGACTTCGCAATGCACCTGCTCGAATCGCGGAACATAGCCGTCGTTCACGGTGAAGCATACGGTATGTCGCCATTCTTCCGCATTTCATTTGCCGCTTCGGAAGCGCACCTTCAGGAGGGATGCCGCCGGATTCGATTGGCATGCGAGGACCTGGTCTGAGGACAGAACGAACAACGACGTCGAGTCGTGTCTGTTGTTCGNNTGTTCGTGAATGCACAGCGTGGACGAGCAAATTATGGTCCGCGTACATTTTCACCGCTGCGCATTGTGCGCTTACGTGAAGGCAGCCGTCGCTTGCGAGGGTGAAATAAAATGCTTATGAATATTTGTCATGACAGGTGGTGGCTCCAATGCCCGCAATGAGTAGAGCGAAATGGTTTTCCGGCGAACGGCCGGTGCTGATCGCAGGCGGCGGTATAGGTGGTCTCGCCGCCGCGCTCGCCCTCGGCCGCAAAGGTGTTCCGGTCCGTGTGCTGGAGCAGGCGACGACCTTTGGCGAGATCGGGGCCGGCATACAGCTTGGTCCGAATGTATTCCAGATGTTCGACGTGCTGGGCGTGACTGCCGCCATCCATCACATGGCGGTGTTTCCCGACGCGTTGGTAATGCGGGACGGCGTGAGCGGCGACGAAGTCACGTGTATCCCGCTCGGCACCGCGTTTCGCGAACGGTTTGGCAATCCCTACGCGGTGATCCATCGCGGCGATCTGCACCAGGTGCTGCTGGATGCGTGCCGCCAATTGCCCATCATCACGCTCAGCGTCAAGCAGAAGGTCGCCGGATTTTCCGGGAATGGCGAGGGCGTAACCGCGGAAATGGCCGACGGCAGCCGCCTTGCCGGCTGCGCGCTGATCGGCGCCGATGGACTATGGTCGGCGGTCCGCGCGCAGTTGGTCGGCGACGGCAAACCGCGCGTGTCGGGACATATCGCCTACCGCGCGGTGCTGCCGATTGCCGAAGTGCCGGCACCTCTGCGCTGGAACACCGTCGTGCTGTGGGCCGGACCAAAAACGCACCTGGTCCAGTATCCGCTCCGCCGCGGCGAATTGTTCAACCTGGTCGCGGTATTTCACAGCAGCCGCTACGAAGAAGGCTGGAATGCTTACGGCGACCCGGACGAATTGCACGAACGCTTCGGAGCGGCGCGGCCCGAGGTCAAGCTGCTGCTGTCGAAAATCAACGCCTGGAAAATGTGGGTGCTCTGCGACCNNTGTGCGACCGCGAGCCGGTCAAGGACTGGAGCGAGGGGCCCGTGACCCTGCTGGGCGACGCCGCACACCCAATGCTGCAATACCTGGCGCAAGGCGCGAACATGGCGATCGAGGATGCAGTGACGCTGGCTGACCTGGTCGAGCGCACGGAGGGCGACTTCGCGGCGGCGTTCCAGGCGTACCAGGAAGCGCGCTATCTACGCACCGCGCGCGTGCAGCTCACCGCGCGCTTCTACGGCGATGTCTATCACGCCGCCGGCGCCACCCGCGACCTGCGCAATAGCCTGCTGCATGGACGCGATCCGCAAAAGGCCTATGAGGGCATGGCCTGGCTGTACGATGGCATTGCGTAGGGATGGAGCGAAGGGATACACGTCCTACGCCTGTCCCCATTTCAATAGCTGACCAGCATCTTGCCGTTTGCTTCCGCCACGGTCACGCCGTCCTGGATGATCGCGCTGCCGTTCAGTGCGACGACACCGGCGTTGCGCGATGCGATCACGCTGCCGCTTCCCAACGAAAACCGAGGGCGGAAACGCCGTGCATCAGTTGCGCCAGCGCCGTATCGATGCGCGTCGTGTCGCCTTTGACGCCGAGCTCGATTTGGCGTCCGCCATCGGGGAGCATGTGCGGGAGGCTGAACAGCTTGAGTTCTGGAAATCCGGCGACGACCTGGTCCATCAGCGGCAACAACTGCGACTCGCCCGCATCGAACACGACAATCGCGCGCTCGCCCTGCTGCATGTCCGCGCGCAAGTCCGGATACAACGTGGCGAGCACCCATTCGATCATCGGCCAGGCCATTTCCGGGAAACCCGGCAGGAAGTGATGGGCGCCCCGGTCGAGGGCAATGCGAAAACCCGGAATGCGATTGACCGGATTCGGAATGATGGTGGAGCCTTCGGGAAACTCGCCCATCAGCACCCGGTGCGGATAGGCCTGTGCGCCAAAGCGCGCTTCGATTTCGCGTATCGCGTCAGGGTGCCGGAACAGTGGCCGGTTGAGCGCCGCGGCGGCGGCCTGGCGCGTGTGATCGTCGGGGGTCGCGCCGATGCCGCCGAAGCTGAACACGACGTCGCCCGTCGCAAAGGTTTCGCGCAGCGTCGCGGTCAACAGCGGCCGATCATCGCCGACATAGCGGACCCACGCCGGCGCCAGGCCGCGCTGCGCCAGGACTCCGCGCACCTTGGCGAAATGCCCGTCGGTGCGTTTGCCCGACAGGATTTCATCGCCGATGATCAGCGCGCCTATGGCCATCCTCGCGACGCTTTTCAACAGACTGCTAGACGCCGGCCTGGGCGGAGAGCCGCGACATGACATCGCTAAACGCGCGATCGAGCAGCGGCTCCGATTCGACCGGACGCGCGCTGTCATCGCGAAACCGCTGCGCTACCTCTTCGCGCGTGAGGGAGAACGCCTTCAGGCCGTTGCGATGGGTGAACAGGTACTTGCCGCGCAACGGACTCACCCATGACAGCTTGGCAAAGACCAGCACGCCAGATTCCTCGGTGAACTCGACCCACATGCCACGGGCCATGCTTGCGGCGAGCTCATGGTATTGATCATGCTCCAGATCATCCGCGGGAAGCGCGCCGAAACCGGCCAGTTCCATCGCAGGGGGGATGGTCAGCGGCACCGGCGTCGCAGTCGCTGCGACCGGCGGCGCCCACGTGGCGGTCACCGCGCGCGCATGACACTCCACCAGTCCGGTTAAGAAGTTTTCGCGCGCATCGAGCTCCCACTCGACATCGGCCAGCCGCGAACGCAGCCGGGCCAGCATATCGGGCAGCCGCATCACGAGCTCTCTGCGGTCTTCTACACTGCGCTTGGGCTGCACGCTCCAGAGCAGGTTGTCCAGGTCGGCTAATGCCGCCCGCCACTGCTCACCTTCCTCGCCCGTCTCGAGATAGGTGCCGATCAGTACGTCGCGCCATTGGTGGTGCAAAAAATGGGCCAGGAATTCCGGCGGCTGGGCCGAGTCGATCCGGCGGTCCAGTTCGGCTTCCGCCACGATATGGGCGACTTCCTGCCGTTCGCGGTAGGCGATGTCGTCGGCCGAGGCCTGGACAATCTGTTCCGCGCTTTTTTCTTCTTCGGCCAGGAACGATTCCAGATCCTTCAGTACTTCGGCGAATAGGTCGAGTTTGTCGGTGAACTCGGCCTGTATCCTGGCGACGCCCTCCTGCATCTTCAAGAACAGCGGATCCGCGGTGCCATGTTCGACACGCCACGCAATCCCGGCCTCCGCATAGCGGTTGACCAGCAGGCGGGCCGGATGCGTGCGCCGCGAAAAGAATTCCTTGTCCAGTATCGCCGCCTTGAGCACCGGGATCTGCAGCCGGAACAGCAGCGCCTTGATCGCATCCGGCAATTGCCGGTCCGAAGAGACGAAGTCGAACAGCATCGCGACCAGTTCGATGGTCATCGAGCCGGTCGCGTCGACGTTGTGGCCCAGTTCCTGCGGCGTCAGCCGCCGCAGCAGGTTGTGAGGGAACGTTACCGGAACCGGCCCGCCCATGTCGGCCAGCGTTCCGGACCCGCCGCCGAAAGCCTGCTGCAGGCGCGTCAGCGAAGCGATGACCTGCGGATCGACGCTAATCCCACCACCGCCACCGCCGCCCGGGTCGACTCCGGGAACCGCTGCTGCGGGTCCTATGCCAAAACCGCTNNTCGAAACCGCTCCAGGGATTCTGGGGCGCGTCGCCGCCGCTGCTGCCCTGCGGACCCGGCGCTCCGCCCATCGGTGGCATGACCATGCCGCCGACAGGCCATGGCGCGGCCGGGTAGGCATTTCCTGCGCCGCCACCCATGAAGCCGTTGAATCCGCCCATGCCAGGGCCGCCCGCGCCACCGGCCGGCCCCGAGCGCTGTATGCGGACGAAGAGATCGCTCAGCATCCCGAACAAGTCGACGTCCCGCTTCGGCGAACCCTGACCACCGGGCTCGTCCGTTGTCTCGTCCCTGCCCGAGCCCCCACGCGCGCCGCCCTGCGCCCGCTGGCTCGCGCCGTAATGCGTCCGATTGGCCTGAGACAGGTGCGGCAGCACATTGAGGTTGGCCAGATGCCGGTTCAGGTCGGCGTAAACGGAATTCACGTCGCCGACCACGCCGCGGTCCATCATTTTCATGACGATGACCTTGGCCTCGGGCCCGATGTCGACGCCTTGCCACGCTTCGCGGAACGCGTGGCCGAGCGCATAAGGTCCGAACGGATTGTCTTCGGTTTCGAGCTGGCGCTCGCCTAGCAGAAAACCGATGCGGGCGTTCAGCGGGATCAACTCGTCGAGACAGCTGTCGGCGAGGGAGCGCGTGAAGTTGTTGATCGCGATTTCTTGCTCGACTTCGGAATGATCAACCAGCCCGAGCGGCTGCTCCTCGGCGGGCGCTGCGGCCTGCTGCTCCGATTCCCCACGCAGCCGGCGGTCGATGCGCGCCCGCAATCCTTTTTCGAAGGCGCTGACAATATAGGCACGATTCGCCTGAACCACTGAACGGGTTTCGAGCAGCAGCGTGGTCTCCGACAAGACGCCGCAACGGTCGGCATCGTCGAACAACCCGTCGGCCAACCGGTCCATCATCGAAGTGAAGGACACCAGCAGCCGATGTGCGGTCAGATTGCGGCAATCGACCAAGATGCGGGAATACTCCGCATTCGGAACCGCACGCCGATTCTCGAAATCGCTCGGCTTGATAACCCCCACCGCCGTCTTCTCCGTCGGGAGCGGAACAACTGGCACGCCGTCATCCTTCCTGTCGTCTGGCAGCATCTCGAAATCGCCCTATGCTGATGGCATGCTACCACGCGCCCATCATCGCGTAAAGATGTCGACGAAATAAAATCAACGAGTTAACTCTGACCATCGTTTTTCGAGGCGCTTCTGCGACACTGGGAACGGCGTCTTGAGTTCCTGGGCGAATAACGCCACCGCCAACTCCTCGATCCACCAACGGAAATTCTGCAGTTCAGGTGAAACCTGCCCGGCTTTGGCGGCGCGCGCGCCCTGCTCCACCCAGCGCTGGTGCCAAGCATCGATGATCGTACCCTGCCTGCCGTCCCGATCGGGATTTTCCGGATATTTTTGATACCGCCGCAGTATGCTTTTCAGATACCGCGGCAAATGCGCGAGATGGTCCCAGCCCAGTTCCTGCATGAAGCCC
The DNA here is from genome assembly GCA_003153335.1 of Betaproteobacteria bacterium. Taxonomy (GTDB): domain Bacteria; phylum Pseudomonadota; class Gammaproteobacteria; order Burkholderiales; family Casimicrobiaceae; genus PALSA-1005. The sequence continues at coordinate 5,689 of PLYG01000491.1, forward strand.
GGAAAAACCAGCCGATCGCGGTGCGCCTCGAGCGCGCGCGCCTTGCGCTGTAGCGGCGGGGGCGCTTGCCCCAAGGCCGCGCCGAGTTGCGCGTACGCGGCGGCGATTTCGGTAAGCAGCCGTTGCGCGCCGTCCCGCACCGCGGCCAGGCGTGCCCGCGC